>JBJHDJ010000074.1:0-9238 GCA_050486485.1 Porticoccaceae bacterium | reverse complement strand
GCTAGACTCCCACGACCCCACCATCCTCCCGGGTAATCACCAGGGTGGCGGATCGCGGTATCGGTCCGGTCGGGTCCGCCCTCTCCGGCGTGTCCCCGGGATGGCGATACACGGCCCCGCTGTCAGGCCAGTTACTGGTGTAACCCAGGGTAGCGCTGGAGCGGTCCCCGGGGTGCTGGACATTCACGAACAGGGTGCGCCCATCCGGGGTGGCGGTGATGCCGGTGATCTCCTGGTCGTTGGGACCGGTCAGAAAACGGCGTATTTCCCCTGTGTCTGGATTGGCGGCCAGCATCTGGTTGGCGCCGAAGGGACCCTTGTGCAATTGCTCGCCGCTCATGTCGGTCTGGATCCACAGAATGCCCGAGACCGGATCCACCCACAGTCCATCCGGGCTGGCGTGGATATTGTCGGCGGTCAGGGATGGCCCTCCCGCGGTCGGCAAAACCTGGCTGTCGTCCTCCGTGCCGGCCAACAGAAAAATATCCCAGTCGAAGCGCGTGCCGGTGGAGTCCACCTGGCGCTCCCGCCAGCGGATGATATGCCCGTGGGGGTTGGGGCCCCGGGGGTTGGCGGCGTCGGTCCCGGCCGCGTCGCGATCGCTGTTGTTGGTGAGGGTCATGTACACCTCCCGGGTATGGGGGTGCACGGTTCCCCATTCGGGCCTGTCCATGGGGGTGGCGCCCACCACATCCGCCGCCAGCCGGGTATTGACCAGTACATCCGCCTGGTCCCGGAAGGGCGTGCCCGCCCTCGCCGCGGCGGCGCGGAAATCGGGATCGTCGATATCCAGGGGTAGCCAGGTGCCGCTGCCGTCCTCGTGAAAGCGGGCGACATGGAGGGTGCCGCTGTCCAGCAAACTGCCGTCGGCAGTGGCGCTGAAGGGGTCGCGGGTAACGAATTTATAGATGTACTCGTGACGGGCGTCGTCACCGGAGTAGTACACCAGTGGCCGACCGATGATCGGCGGCGCCAGCACGCAGCCCTCGTGGGCAAAGCGTCCCAGGGCGGTGCGCTTGATTGGTACCGAATCCGGATCGAAGGGGTCTATCTCCACCACCCAGCCCAGGCAGTTGGGCTCGTTGCGGAAATCCTCGGTGGCATTGCTCCCCGATGCCGTGGCGTCAAAGCGGCGGTATTCGTCCGAGCCCCCCTCGGCGGTGTGCCATTGATGCCAGCTGTGGTCGCCGTGGATATGGTGGCGGCGCTGTTCCCGGGGCTGTTCGCCACGGCTGACAAAGTAGCCGTGCCAGTTTTCCTCGCAGGTGAGATAGGTTCCCCAGGGGGTATGTCCCTGGGCGCAGTTGTTGAGGGTGCCGCGGGTCATGGTGCCATCCGGGCTGTAGGGAGTGACCACCAGGTCGCTGCCCCGCACGGGCCCGGCCAGGGCCATGGGGGTGCTGGCGGTGATGCGCCGATTGAAGGGGCCTCGCACCGTTCGCCACTCACCGCTGGCGTCATCCCTTTTGATTTCCACCACGCTGACGCCGTGGGCGGCGATCTCCTTGCGCACCTGGTCCGCGGGGCGTGGCGTGGCGTGGACAGGGGCGCCACCGTGAAGGTTGAAGGGGTCCACATATTCGTGATTGATGCACAGCAGGCCATGGCCGTTGGGATCGTCGGGAAAGGGGAAAAAATGCATGCCGTCGTGGTGGGAGCCCACCTGCTGCTCCTGTTCCTCGCCACTGTTGCCGGTCATGGCGTTGTAGGGTGGATAACTTCCGGTGATGGGCTCTCCCCAGGGCAGGATGGCCTGCACCCGGTAACCTCTGGGAACGGTGACGGTATCGGAACGAGTGGTAGGGACGGGATCGAAACCGAGGGCGGGTCCCGGGTTGGAGCCCAGCGCGGAGCTATTGCCAAAGAGTGCCGCAAGGGTGCCGGCCAGGCTGGCCTTGAGCACCTGGCGGCGGTCCAGGTGGCGCTGCAGGATATCGCCAAAGGGCAAATTGTCGGTTGGTTTTTCCATGGGTTCTGGCTGGTGGTAAATGGATCGACAGTAGTGTGAGCGGAAGGCCAAGTCAAAGCTGTGACAAAGAGGGGCCGTCCGAATGGCTGGTGTGGTCCGCGTCCGCGCTCTGTTCCAGACGCCCCACTTGGCGAAAGCGGTTGGGGGTGACCCCCGTGGCGCGGCGGAAGGCATGGCAAAACCCCGAGGGGGAGGAAAAGCCAAGGGCGTAGGCGACGGATTTGACGGGGCTGTCGGCCAGTAGCAAGCGTTTGGCATGTTCCGTGCGGCAGTTGGCCACGTAGTCGCCGATGGAGCAGCCGCGACTGGTGTGAAATCCCCGTCGCAGCTGGCGCACGGACAACTGGCAGAGCTGCGCCAGCTCGGCGACGCTCGGCGCCCTGGGGTTGGCCTGCAACCGCTCATCGATCAGGCGCAACCGCCAGGGCGCCAGTCCACCAGGGGTGGGCTCCTCCACGGCCGCCAACAGATAGCGCCCCACTTCGATGGCCAACTGGGCGCAGATCAGTTCCGACATGCGCTTCCAGTCCCTGTCCCGCTGCCCGGTCTCCGCTTCCAGGCGCAGCAACAGGCCGCGGATGATGACATCCTGGACATTCAGGCAGGCCAGCAGGCGGGCGTCGTTCCAGGGCGGCGCCTGCTGATCCCAGACCTCCACTTCCCCTGGGGGCAGTAGGCAGGTCAGTGACGGCAGGTTGCCGCTGGTGCCGCTCCGCAGTCGCAACGCCATGCCGGGGGGCACCAGGAAAATATCCCCGAGGATTTCGAACCTGTCCGCTGGCCAGTATTCGGGGTAGGTGGCCAGGGTGTCGCGGGGACGGGGGGTCAGGGCAAATTCCAGCCGGTAGCGCCCGGCAGGAGGGAGGTGCCTATCCCGCCCCGCGCGCCATTGTTGGACGGCGTGTTCGAGGGTGGCGCTCCCGGCCTGGAGTCGGCGGTGGCCAGGGTCGCGGCGCACGGATGGGCCTGTCATGGCAGGGTGGCCGCGGGGGCCTGGATGAGCCGCAGGGCACGGTTGCGAAACTCCCTCGGTGTCGCCCCGGTGGCGCGCCTGAACGCCTGGGAGAAACTCGAGGCGGAAGCATATCCCAGGGTGTCGGCGATTCGGTTGACGGCTTGCCCCGTCGCCAGCAGGTGCTTGGCGTGGGCGATGCGTTTGTTGGCGATATAGGTTCCCACGGAACAACCGCGGCTGGCGCGAAAGCCGTGGGTCAGTTGCCTGGTGGAGAGTTTGCACAGTGTCGCCAGCTCCGCCAGGGTGGGTGGTGTACGCAGGTCGCGCAGGCGCTCGTCGATCAGCTTGAGGCGCCAGGGGGACAGGCCGCCACTGGCGGGGATGTGGTTGACATGGTCGAAGTACCTTCCCAGCTCCAGCGCCAACTGTTCGGCGATCAGTTCCAGCAGTCGCCGGCCGGCGGGACCGGGGTGACCGATTTCCCGGGCCAGGCGCTGCAACAGGGCGAGGATATTGGCGTTCTGGATGTTGAGGCTGGCCTCGAGGGCGCGGTCGGTCCACGAAAATCCGTCACCAAGCCGGTCATCCATGGTATGGGGGGGGATGCGGCAGACGATGGAAAGTTGTTGCTCGCCACCATCGTTGCGCACCCGCAGGCGCTTGCCTGGTGGCACCAGGAAAATCTTCCCCATCCGTTCGAAGCGGTGCGGGCTCCAGTGATCCAGGTAGCAGCCCCGCGGGTGCCGGGGACGGGGTGTGACGGACAGGTCCAGCCAGTAACCCGTGGTGTCGTGCAGCACTCTGTCGAGGGGCTCCCGGTTCCAGAAGCGCAATAATTGCGCCGTCATGGATGCCGAACGCAACTCCCCATCCAGGGAGGCCAGGGATTCAGGGGCTGTGCTCACGGTTTGCCCTCCGCTAGAGTATTGGCCCGGGGCCGCGTTCTTGTCAAAAACGACTGGGGCCTGTTGTTCCATATCCTGCAAAACACATTATGGCTGAAAATCGACATTGGGGTGGATTGTGGTGAATTTGCCCCTTGCCCAGACTGATTATGCCTGAGTCCTGTTCGAGTCTTTCAAGCGGTACCCCATAACAGATACCCCACAGCCGATGGCACGGTGGATTGGACCAACATGGCTGTGGTGGTCTCGGGTTGGAGGTGATTTCCTGGCACGGTGCAGCGTGGGATTTCGCCGCCTGCGCGGCTCGACGGACGCGATTTGGTTGACCAAGGTCAGGACGCGGTGGGGGGCGTGCTGACAGGATATGCGGTGTTCGATGATGAGTTATCAGGATTCGTCCCTTCCGCCGGGTAGGGAGACGAGGTTCAGCCAACCACCCGGCGCCATAACAACCAGGAGCACAACAATGAAGCACGATCAGCAAGCCACCGGGCGTGGGAGACACAGGCTGCGCAAGTCCGTATTGATGACGGCGTCGGCCATCGGCCTTGGGCTGTCAATGCCGGCCGCGCCGGTACTGGCGCAGGGGATGACACTGGAGGAGATTGTCGTAACCGCCCGGCGCCGGGAGGAGAGCCTTCAGGATGTCCCCATTTCCATGACGGTACTGAACCAGCAGCAACTGGATGCCCGCAACATGTACACCAGCGCGGACATCGCCATTTATACCCCGTCTCTCTCCTCCAATAATCGCTGGGGGGCGGACCAGCCCTCTTTTGCCATCCGAGGTTTTACCCAGGAACTGCGTACCACGGCCTCGGTGGGCTTCTATTTCGCCGAAGTGGTGGCGCCTCGGGGCGGCGGTTCCATCACCGCCGGTGACGGTGGTGGCCCGGGTTCCATGTTCGACCTGGAGAATGTGCAGGTTCTGAAAGGCCCTCAAGGCACGCTGTTTGGTCGCAACACCACCGGTGGCGCCATCATGCTGACGCCCCGCAAGCCCACCGACGAGTTCGAGGGGTATGTCGAAGGCTCAGTCGGTAACTACGACATGCGCCGCTTGCAGGGTGTGGTCAACATCCCCGTCAATGATCGCGTGCGGATGCGTTTCGGCATCGATACCCAGGAGCGCGATGGCTTCCTGAAAAACAAGTCCGGGGTGGGGCCGAGCCGTCTGTCGGATGTCGACTATATCGCCGCCCGTGCCAGTCTGGTGGTGGATATCACCGACAACCTGGAGAACTACACCATCTTCAGCTATCTGGATTCCGAGAATACCGGCAGCGTCAACGCCTATTTTGTCTGTAACCCCGCCCAGGGAGGGTTCAATGGCTTCTGCCGAGATCAGGTGGCGAGGGTAAACTACGACTTCTACACCACCGAGAGCCTGATGCCCGACCCGATGAACAAGATCGAGCAGTGGCAACTGATCAACACCACCACCTGGGAGGTCAACGATCGCTTCACCATCAAGAACATTCTGTCGTTCTCCAACCTTGAGCACACCATGCGCACCGCGGTGTACGGCACCAACTGGCAGATTCCCTCGGCGCTCCCCATCGTGGGAGGGATCAACTTCGGCTTTACCAATTCGGCCCAGGTTCCAGGCGTGCCCACCAATGCCCAGGATGGCTTCGTGGAAGAGCTACAGTTCCAGGGGTTGGCCTTCGACGATCGTCTGACCTGGCAGGCAGGCCTCTACTACGAGACCAGCAAGCCGGATGGCTTCTCTGGCTCCCAGTCGGGCAATATCATCCATTGCCCCGAGCGGCCCGGTCTCGACCCCGCCAACTTCCAGTGCCAGGATCTGTTGCGGGCGGTCACCCAGATCACCAGTGGTTTCCAGAACCCCGGCAACCCCACCGGCAATGTGCAGCGCCAGCTGGGCAAGGTGGAGTACGACAACCGGGCGATCTATGGTCAGGCCACCTATGAGTTCAATCCCCAGTGGCGTGTGACGGGCGGCGTTCGCTACACCCGGGATGTCACCGAGGGCTTGTCCCAGATGACCGCCTACACCAACTTCCCCACCCTCCAACCTGGCCCTCCCGGCACTATCCGTTGCGTGGACACCACCGCCAGCCTGCCGGACTGCAGTGTTAACCACAAGCAGAAGAGCGAGGAGCCCACCTGGATGGTCGGGGTCGACTATCTGCCCAACGAGAACACCATGCTCTACGGCAAATACTCTCGAGGCTATCGTCAGGGCAGTGTCAACATCTACGGCGCCCAGGGGTTCCGCACCCACGGACCGGAGAAGGTGGATGCCTACGAGATCGGCGCCAAGACCACTTTCAACGGACCCGTCGCCGGCAATCTGAATGTGGCGCTGTTCTACAACGATCTGGATGATCAGCAGATCCAGGGGGGCTTTGTCAGCACCACCGGGCAGGCGTCGTCCACCACCGGCATCGTCAACGCTGGTAAGTCCACCATCTGGGGTGGTGAGGTGGAGTCGCGCTTCCTGCTCACGGACAATCTCAGCCTGGATATTGGCTACACCTATCTGGATACCGAGCTGAAGAGTATCGATCAGGTGCAGCCCATCCCCGGCACGCCCTTCGATGTCATCGTGGTAACAGCCCTGGAGGGTGGTCCCTTGCCCTTTTCTCCCAAGCATCAGCTGGTGGCGTCGGTCAACTACCGGATGCCGATCCCCGCTGAGTTGGGCGATCTGACCGCGGGGGCGAGCTATGTCTACAACGACAAGCAATTGATTACCGCCGCATCGCCGTTTGGCACCATCTCCTCCTACGAGCTGGTTAATTTCCATCTCAACTGGCAGGGCATCATGAGCAGCGGCTTTGACGCCTCGCTGTTCGTGACCAATGCCTTTGACGAGAAGTACACCGCCTTCATTCCAGGCAACTTCAACAGCCTGGGCGGTGAATACAGGGTGGTGGGCGTGCCCCGCATGTTTGGCGCGAGGTTGCGTTACAACTTCTGAGGCCGGGCTAGAGGCCGCTCCATCCGGGGCGGTCGGGGGTGGTGATGAGCCGCGCCCGACCGCCCTTTTTTCATTGCCCGGATCATTTCAGGCACGGGGTGAACCCCTCAGTCACCGGTCTTCATGCCGCCAGGCATGACGGGAGCGACCACCAGCTCATCGAGAAACTCCGCGATACGCGCCGCCGGCAGCGGCTCCCGCTGGGCGAGCCACCACGCCAGCACCTCGATGGTGCTCGATACCGGCACCAGCACCCTGAGGTCGGTGGGGATACGGGAGGCGGGGCTGGATTGCCGGGCGGCCAGCTGCTGCGCCTGGCGCACGAACTCCCCCTTGAGGATGCCCGCCGCGCCACCGGTGAGCAGCGCCTTCCACAGTTGCCGGTGCTCCCAGACGAAGGCGCACAGGGCCTTCACCGAAGCGTGGCGGTCCACGGTATAGAGGATCGGCAGGGTCATGGCCAGCAGTTGACTGATCTGCTGTTCCGCCAGATCGTGGAGCAAGGCCTCCTTGTCGGGGTAGTGGCGAAAGAAGGTGGCGTAGCCAACCTGGGCGCGGGTGGTGATATCCCTGACCGTCACCTGCTCGAAGGTTTTTTCCTCCAGCAGGGACAACAGCGCGCCGTACAGGCCCGCGCGGGTCCGCGCCCTGGGTCGGGCAGGAGATACCTCGGAACGGTCGGGGGCCAGGGTGGGTTGGGTCATGTTGTGTTGCTCCAGGGTTGGTGGTCTGGTTGTTCAAGGTCGGTGCATGGGGCAAGAGAGGCCATGGTCAGGTTCCCCGTCATGACCTGTCAACCTTGGCACCCTGGCACACCTTGCCACCCGCGACCTTTTACCGCTGGGGCTCGGTCGGGCAAACTAGGGGCCAGACTTACTCAGACAGCAGACCTTGCTCCATGGACAAGCCGATCCCCTTCGACAACCGCTATGCCCGCCTGCCGCCGCGATTTTACGCCCACCAGGCCCCCACCCCGGTGGACAGCCCACGGCTGATCCGGGCCAACGAGCCACTCGCCCGACAACTGGGCCTTGATCCGCACTGGCTGGGCACGGAAGAAGGACTGGCGGTGTTCGCGGGCAATCGTCTGGCGCCGGGCTCCGAGCCGATCGCCACGGTGTACGCCGGCCACCAGTTCGGCGGCTGGAATCCGCAACTGGGAGACGGGCGCGCCATTCTGTTGGGGGAAGTCATCGACGGCGAGGGCCGCCGCTACGATATCCAGCTGAAGGGCGCGGGACAAACCCCCTATTCTCGCATGGGGGACGGTCGCTCTCCCCTGGGGCCGGTGTTGCGGGAGTATCTGGTCAGCGAGGCCATGGCGGCCCTGGGCATTCCCACCACCCGCGCCCTGGTGGCGGTCACCACCGGCGAGGCGGTGTACCGGGAGCGGGCGCACCCCGGCGCCATCCTCACCCGGGTGGCCCGCAGCCATATCCGGGTTGGGCACTTCCAGTATTTTCTCGCCCGCGAGGACTGGGAAGCCATCCGCCTGTTGGCGGATCATGTCATGGAGCGGGATTTTCCCCTCGCCAGGGAGACCGCCAATCCCTTTCTGTCCCTGCTGGAACAGGCCATTGCCCGCCAGGCCAAGCTGGTGGCCCAGTGGCAACTGACGGGTTTCATCCATGGGGTGATGAACACCGACAATATGCTGGTGTGCGGCGAGACCGTGGACTACGGCCCCTGCGCCTTCATGGACGGCTATGACCCCATGGCCTGTTTCAGCTCCATCGACCACGGCAAGCGCTACGCCTGGCGCAACCAGCCCCGGATTGCCCACTGGAATTTGTCCTGGCTGGCCCAATCCCTGCTGCCCCTGGTGCTGGAAGAAGAAGGCCCAGGAGCGGATCAACAGCAGGTGGTGGCCCGCGTGCAGGGAGCGTTGGACGAATTTCCCCGCCACTACGAGACGGCCTTTACCCTGGGGTTGCACCGCAAGCTGGGCATTGCCACTCCGGACAGTGAATCGGCGCAACTGGTGGATGACCTGCTGTCGCGCATGGCGGAGGAGCGCCTCGACTGGACCCTGACCTTCCGGCGCCTGGCGGATCTTGCCGACCCGCAAGGTGCCGACCACGGGGCCGTGAATTATCCCTTGCCCCGTTCCCTGGACGCCCTGGTGGATCGGCTGCGCCAACGGCATCGGGCGGAAGGTTTCGAACCTGGCGAGGTGCGGCGCGCCATGCATGCCGCCAATCCGGCCTTTATCCCCCGCAACCACCTGGTGGAAGCTGCCATCCGCGCGGCGGAGGATCGGGATGACTTCGCCCCTTTCCACCGTCTCGTGGACCGCCTGGCAAATCCCTGGGAATACAGTCCCGGCGACGAGGATCTGGCCCGGCCACCCCGGCCCGACGAGGTGGTGTGCCAGACATTTTGCGGCACTTGACGGGATCGGTGGCCGTCTTTGAGGACTTCCGCGGGCGGCTCTGACAGTGGCTATAGCCATCGCTCCGTGC
>JBJHDJ010000073.1:0-9392 GCA_050486485.1 Porticoccaceae bacterium | reverse complement strand
GTTTTGTCGCTGCCCTGTGTGCAATGCCGCTCATTGGGATTGAAGTTTCGGAGAAAGGTTTTGAACCTTACTTAAAGATTTGGCACGGCTGTCGACAGTGATCCGCTACGCTTGGCGTCGGACGTCAGACGTCAGACATCCAGCGTCAGACCAGAACATCAAACCAACTCATAACAAGGTCGATACACCCCTTCCCCCTGACCAATCTTCATGCGCTTTTCCCGCACCAGCAAGCGCAACAGGTCATCAACCGCGGCCATCAGGCGCGGGTCTCCGTGGAGGCGATAGGGGCCGTGCTCCGCCACCTGGCGAATGCCGAAGGCCTTGACATTGCCGGCGACGATGCCGGAAAAGGCCGCCCTGAGCTGGGCCGCCAGTGCGTGGCGGGGCAGGCCCGGGTCCAGGTTGAGCCCCGCCATGTTGGCGTGGGTGGGCACGAAAGGGTGCTGGAGCATGTCGTCGATGTGCAGCTTCCAGTTGAAATAGTAGGCGTCCTGGGTCTCCTGGCGAGTCATGCGCACCTGGTCCACCGCGCCTCGCATCAGCTGCCCTACCTGGGCGGGCTCGCCGATCACCACCCGGTAGTGCTCGGCGATATCGTCCCCGAGGCACAACCGCAGGAAGCGGTCCAGGGCGGCGAAATAATCCCGGCAGGATTCCGGCCCGGCTAACACAAGAGGAATCGCCCGCTGGTTGTCCGGATGCAGCAGGATGCTCAACAGGTAGAAAATTTCCTCCACCGTGCCGACACCCCCGGGGAACACCACGATGCCATGGGCCAGTCGCACGAAAGCCTCGAGGCGCTTCTCGATATCCGGCATGATCACCAGTTCGTTGACGATGGCATTGGGGGACTCGGAAGCGATGATCCCCGGCTCGCTGATACCGATATAGCGGCCATTCTTGACCTGCTGCTTGGCGTGGCCCACCGCGGCCCCCTTCATGGGTCCCTTCATGGCGCCGATGCCGCAGCCGGTGACGATATCGAGCCCCCGCAGCCCCAGTTCGTAACCCACTTCCTTGGCGTAGTCGTATTCCCCCCGGGGGATGGCATGGCCACCCCAACACACCACCATGCTGGGCAGTTCATCGGGGCGCACCACGCTGGCGTTGCGCAGAATGCGGAAGACGCTGTTGGTGATGGCGTCGGATGTGCGGGGGGGTTGGCGTCCGCGCCCGAGAATCTTGTAATCGGTGTAGACGATATCCCTGAGGGCCGAGAACAGGTGGTCCTGGATGCCACGGATCATCCGGCCATCGACAAACGACTGCGCCGGGGCATTGAAGACCTCCAGCCGCAGACCACGGGGCTCCGGCACCAGCTCAATATCAAAATCCTCGTAGGCGGCCAGCACCTGCTCGGCATCGTCATTGTTGCTGTCGGTGTTGAGAATCGCCAGGGCGCAGTCGCGAAACAACTGAAACAACTCTCCGCGGGTGGTGGTGAGGGCCAGAATCTCCTCCCGGGACAACAGGTTCAGGGATCTGAAGGGATGCAGGCTGGCGTGGCCGATCTTGTCCATGGAGGTCCTTGAGGCAGACATTGAAAGAGGCAAAGTGGCTGACAGTGTAATACAGCCACACTGCATTTCCGTTGCAGCAATCCGGTCACAGAATGCGGCAACAATGCTAATCTCGCAGGCAGCGACGCCACAGGACAACGACCCATGCTGGAAACCGCCCGCGGACAAACCCTCGATGTGCTCGAGGCGATCATCGGTTACCTGCCCGGCCTGCTGGGAGGCGCGGTGGTGCTACTGGTGGGCTGGCTGCTGGCGCGCCTGCTGCGACTGCTGCTGGCGCGGCTGATCCAGACCCTCAACCTGGTACTCAACCGCTCGGCGCTGCACCGGGTTTCCATACCCGCGAGCCTGGAGCGACTGCTCGGTGGCGCGGTGTTCTGGCTTACCCTGCTGGTGGCACTGACCATCGCCATGCGGGTGGCGGGATTGTCGGGGGTCGCCAGCTGGCTGGACCGCCTGGTGGTATACCTGCCATCCCTGCTGGCGGGTGGAATGATCATCATCGCCGGTTTTGTGGCCGGCGCCATTGCCCGCAACCTGGTGGCCCACGGCGCCGCCGCCGCGGAGCTGCCCCAGGGCGCTCTCCTAGCCCACGGCGCCCAGGGGGTGTTCATTCTGATGGGCCTGGTGATCGGCCTCGGCCAGATCGGCGTCGATGTCTCTCTGCTGGTCATACTGATTGCCATTACCACCGCCGCGCTGTTGGGGGGCATGGCTCTGGCCTTCGGCCTCGGCGCCCGCAGCCTGGTGGAGAACCTGGTGGCACTGCGTCATCTGCGCCAACAGGTGAACCCGGGACAGATGGTGGAATTTGCCGGCAGCCGCGGTCGGGTGCTGGAGTTCAGCGCCACGGGCCTGGTACTGGAAACCCCCGAGGGAAGGCGCCTGATCCCCGCCAGACTGTACCTGACGGAACCCATGACTTTGATCACGGACCTCGACGACCATGAATCGTCATAACCCCCTGAGCCTGGATTTTCTCGCCAGCAAGCCCGACGCCGCGGCCAGGGTGCTGCAGGGCATGGATACCGAGCAGGCCGCGCACTATCTCGAATCCGTCCCGGCTCGCATGCTCGCCCCCATCCTGCACACCATGGAAACCTGGCCCGCGGCGCGCATCCTCGACCGGCTGTCGTTGGAACAGAACGCCGCGGCGCTCACTCCGCTACCCTACCCCGGCGCCAGCGCCCTGCTGCGCCTGCAGGACGAATCCCGGCGCCAGGCACTGCTCGGCATGTTGCCCGGACTCATGGCCCGCTCACTGCGCCGCTCCCTGGCCTATCAACTGGACACCGTGGGTGCCTGGGTGGACATGTCCACCCCGGGGTTCAGGCCCAGCCTCCCTGCCGGGGAATGCCTGGCGCTACTGCGTCAAAGAGGGCAACCCTGCGGTAACGACATCATGGTGGTCGATGACACTCAGCGCATCCGTGGCATTGTGCTCCTTGACCACCTGCTGACCGCCACCGACAACCGCCCCTTGGCCAGCCTGGCGGATCAAGCTCCCGCCACCCTGGCCGCGGAAATGTCCCTGGTGATGGCGTCCCGTTCCTCCGCCTGGCAGCACCATGGCTCCCTGCCGGTGCGCACCGGAAATGATATCTACCTGGGCACCCTGAGCAGAGTCGCACTGCACGGGGCGCTGATGCGCAACCCGCGCCCACAATCCTCCCCGGGGGGCGAGCCAATGGCACTGCACCTGGTGCAGGCGCTGGCCACAGCCCTCGGCGGACTGATGAAACTGCTGGCGGGAGATGCCGACAAGGATATCAAGAGAGGTTACCGTGATCGATGACTCCACTGCCATGCCCTCTCCAGCCACCGTCGAGGATAGCCCGTTGGCGGAGGTGGATGCCGCCCTGACGCGACGCTACCTGCTGGACTTCCCCCGCGAGGCAGCGGAGAAAATCGAGGCCATGGCGCCGGATGATGTGGTGGCGGTACTGGCACGGCAGCCACCCTTCATCCTGCTGCCCCTGTGGCGCTACCTGGTGCCCCATGTCGCAGCCGAGCTGCTCACCCTGCTGCCGGCGGCCCTCGGCCGTCAGTTGCTCAGCGAGCTCCCGCCCCAGGACGCCGTGCGGATTCTCGGCCAGCTCGACGAAGCGCGGCGCCAGTTGCTTCTGGCCTCCCTCGACCCCACCGTGCAACGGGAACTGTCGTCCCTGTTGCTGTGGCCCGACAATTGCGCCGGGCGGCTCATGGATACCCGCACCCTGCTGTTCCACCACAACATGGCCGTCAGCCAGGTGCTGGAAATCCTGCGGCGCAACAGACTCAGGACGGCGCGGGGTATTTTTCTGGTGGACGGCGAAGGACGCCTCGACGCCAAGGTTCATTTACAGGACATCGCCACCGCCGAACCCGAAGCCACCCTGGGGGAGTTGGCGCAGCCGGTCACCGCCGTGGTGAACCCCACCGAAACCAAGGATCATGTGGCAGAGTTGTTCGACCGCCACCAACTCCTCGACCTGCCGGTGGTGGATCTGGACCACCGCGTGCTGGGCATTATCAACCACGCCGGGCTGGTACAGGCTTCCCAGGAGGGTCTGTCCTCCGATGTACTGGCCATGGTGGGGGCCAGCCGTGACGAACGCGCCCTGTCGAGCCCGCTGTTCGCCATTCGCAAACGCATGCCATGGATACAGATCAACCTGGTCACGGCCTTTCTCGCCGCGTCAGTGGTGGGACTGTTCGAGGCCACCATTGCCCAGTTCACCGCCCTGGCGGTACTGATGCCCATGGTGGCGGGCCAGTCTGGCAATGCCGGCGCCCAGGCCCTGGCCGTGACGATGCGCGGACTGGCGCTACGGGAGATTACCCTGCGCCACTGGTTCCGGGTGTTGTTCAAGGAGCTGAGAATCGGCCTCGTCAACGGCCTGTCGGTGGCGGTCACCTGCGGGCTCGGTGTCTACCTGTGGAGCGGCTCGGCGGGGCTCACCTTGGTGATATGCACCGCCATGATCGTGGCCATGCTGATGGCGGGTTTCGCCGGCGCCGTGGTGCCCATCACCCTGGTGCGCCTGGGCCAGGATCCCGCCCAGGCTTCGTCCATCATTCTCACCACCGTGACGGATATCACCGGTTTTTTCGCCTTTCTCGGTATCGCCACCCTCCTATCCGGCATGTTGTGACGGTTGTTTGTCCACCGCGCTGTTTGCCCGCACCATGCACAAACGGCCATAATCCCCTGGCAGCATCACAAGGATTGGCAGTAACGGGCAATGACACACAGCGACTCGTCAGGCAGTTTTGCCCACCGACAATGGCGGGCCCACCCGTGCATGGGGGCGCTACTCATCTTGACTCTGGCGATGCCCCAGGTGCTGCTGGCGGACACCTTGCGTCTCGCCATGAGCGGTGGAACCCGGGAGCTGCGGGAAAATGTCCGGGCCCACCTGGGTCTCGGCAATCTGCCCTGCGAGATCAACGAGCTCCAGTTGCGCAGCCGGTTGCGCGGCGCGGATGCCCGAATTTCAGAGGGTTTGCGGGCCTTGGGCCACTACCAGGGAACATGGGAAGTCAGCCGCGAGTGGATCGAACCGGACCGCAACGGCAACGGCGGTTGCTGGCGTGTCCGGGTTCGCATCGAACCCGGACCACCCCTTATCGTGGCCAACCTGGTGGTGGAGGTCACCGGCGAGGGCGCCGACCACCCGGCATTCCGCGACTACCTGCGGCAACTGCCCCTGGCCCCCGGTGACACCCTTCACCACGGCCGCTACGAGGCCATCAAGACGGCGCTGGCGCAGCGGGCCCGCGCCGCCGGTTTCCTGGACGGCGAACTGACGGGGCGCAGCCTGCGGGTGGACACCGAACGCAACGAGGCGGACATCCACATTGTCTACGAGACAGGGCCCCGCTACCGCTTCGGGGATGTGCGCTACGAGCCCTCCCCCCTTGGCGACCCCCTGCTGGACCGCCTGGTGACGGTAAAATCCGGCGCCCCCTTCGAGTCCGCCAAGCTGATCGAGAGCCACAGCAATCTGCTCAACAGCCTGTACTTCACCAACATCAGCGTCGACCAGGGCCGGCCCGACCGGGAGCGGCTCGAGGTACCGGTGACCATCGCCACCGAGGCGCGGCAAAAATACGAAACCACGGCGGGGGTGGGCTTTTCCACCGATATCGGCCCGCGCCTGAGTTACAGCCTCGCCAACCGACGGGTCAATGAGAAGGGCGATACCTACCGCATCGCCAGCCAGTTGGCCCCGGTACAGTCCAACCTCAGTTTCCAATACAGCCAACCGGGAGAGGAGCCCCTGCGGGAGCGCACCCGTTGGTCCACCGGCTGGCAGCACGAGGATACCGATACCGCGCGAAGCGATAGCTACAGGGCCGAAGTGGCGCGCATCACCGTCAGGGATTCCGGCTGGCTACAGACCCTCAGCCTTCGCTACCTGTTCGAGGATTTCGATATCGCCGGCGACAGCCAGTCCTCGATGCTGCTGATGCCAGGCATCGGCTGGTCGAAAAGCAGTTCCAACGATCCCCGCTACCCGACACGGGGCTGGCGACTGGGCATGGACGCCCGCGCCGCCTTGGAAGGGGTGGTCTCCGACCTCAGCCTGGCCCAGGGGGAAGTGGAAGCCAAGTTCATCCTGCCATTGGTGGGCGGACGGCTGATCAGCCGCGGCTCCCTCGGCGCCACGGCCCTGGACAGCTTCTCCCAGTTGCCGGCCTCCCTGCGTTATTTCGCGGGGGGCGACAACAGTGTGCGCGGCTACGACTACCAGGCCCTGGGGCCCACCAATCGCGAAGGCGATGTGGTGGGGGGCAGGCACCGGGTCACCGCCAGCGTGGAGTACGACCGCAAGGTCTGGGGTGAATTTGCCCTGGCGGCCTTTCTTGACGCCGGCAACGCCTTCGATACGCAATCCATGACCCTCAAGCAGAGCGCCGGCTTCGGGGTGCGCTGGTTCTCGCCCATCGGACCGATCCGGGTGGATTTCGCCTTCCCCCTCCGTGACGGGGGTTTTCGATTGCATCTTTCCATGGGGCCCGATCTCTGATGACACGCCTAGGACGCTGGACACTGGGATCCCTGCTGGGCTTTCTCGCCCTGGCGGGGCTGCTGTGCGCCCTGCTCTACAGTCTGCTAGGCACCGAGCGGGGCGGACGCTGGGTGTTGGACAAGGCGCTACCCCTGGTGACGGAAGAGGCACGCTTGGGGCGGTTCAGCGGCAACCTGGCCAGCGGCGTCACCCTCGAGGACCTGTACCTGCCCCTCGAGGCCGCCCAGATCCACATTGCCCGCGCCGAGGGGCGCTGGAACCTGTGGAACCTGTTGGGCGGCGAGTTTCCGGTGGAGAGCCTCACGGTGGCCGGGTTGACCATCACCCTACAGGAAGGAGATGCGGGGCCCACTCCCCCCGGACCCTGGCCCAGCCTGGCCATACCCTTCCCGGTCAGTCTCCAACAGGGCGAGATCCGCGACCTGCGCATCGTCATGGGGGACAGTGAACACTGGGTGCAACGAATATCACTGGCTGGCAGCGGCGGTCCCCTGCACACCCGCATCAACCAACTGACCGTGGCCATGGACGACCATTGGCTGGCAGTGGCGGGCCGCGTCGCCAACCGCGCTCCCTATGCCCTGGAGATGGATGCCGACTGGTCCACCCGCCTGCCGGACGGATTGCCCCTGGCGGGAAGCGGCACGCTGAGGGGCAATGTGTCGGACCTGACCCTGGAGCACAGCCTGTCCTCCCCCGCCGAACTGTTCACCCGCCTGCGGCTGGCGCACCCCTTCGACCCGGCACAGGCCACCATCGACCTGGAGTCGCTGACTGTCGAACTGCACGCCCAGTGGCGGGACCTGGAACCACCTGTGGACAGCGGCCTGCCGGCCCTGTCCGGGGACGGCAATCTGGATGTGGAGGGCCGCTGGCGAGACTACCGCTTCCGCCTCGACAGCCGGGTGTCCATCGTTTTCCCCGATAACGGCGAGGAAGGGGATGACGCCCCCATGGTGCCGGCGGAGATCGCCGCGGCGCTCGCCGCCGAGCCCGTGGAGTTGCGACTGGCGGGCACTGGCGAAAACCTGCGGTTGCGGATCGAGCGCCTGCTGGCGGACACCGCCCTGGGACGCCTCGACGCCTACGGGGAACTGGCCCTGGACGAACCGCTGCGCTGGGATCTGGCGGTCGCCATCCGCGATCTGGACAGCACACCCCTGCTGCCGGATTGGCCCGCCACCCTGTCCGCAACCCTCGACACCCGTGGCCAGTGGCGGGAGGACAACTACCGCGTCGATCTCGACATCGCGGAGCTTCACGGCAGGCTGCAGGAAGCCGCCATTGCCGGCAGCGGCCGTGTCAGCCTGGTGCCAGGTCGCCAGGTGATCGAGGAGCTCACCCTGCGCCTCGGCGACAACCGCCTGGCAGTGCATGGCGAGGTGGCGGATACCCTGGCCCTCGACTGGCAACTGGAGGCCCCCGACCTGGGCCAGATCCATCCCCAACTCTCCGGTCGCGTCACCTCCAGCGGTGCGATCACCGGAACCCTGGAAGCCCCGTCGGGCAACGCCAGGCTGGCGGCCCGCGAACTGGCCTTTGACGATTTGCGGGCGGCTGTACTCGACCTGGAGCTGACGGACGCCAATCACCAGGGCCTCAGTCTGGCTCTCGCCGGGTCGGGTATCGCCGCTGGCCCCCTCGAAGATGCCGCGACCCGTGCCCGGTTGAGCGGCGCCCTGGACAACCACAGCCTCGATCTCGACATGCGCGATGGGGACAACCGCCTGTCCCTCGCCCTCGCGGGCGGTTGGGAAACCGGCGAGTGGCGCGGCCGGCTCGCCGCCCTGTCCCTGGAGAATCCCTGGACGGGGGCCTGGCGCCAGGGGGCTGAAACAGCCGTGGCGCTGTCCGCCGAGGCCGTGGAGCTGGACACCCTGTGCCTCGGCCGCGAACAAGCGTCACTTTGCGCCAGCGCCATCTGGCGGGACCAGCGGCTCGAGGCGCAAGGCGAACTCGACGGCCTGTCCCTCGAGGCCTTCGCCGCGGCGCTGCCACCGGAAATGGCGGTGACCGGCACGCTGCAAAGCCGCTTCCAGGTATCCGGCTCCCTGGACGATCTCGGCGGCGAGGTACGCCTCGACATACCCGGCCTCGGCCTGCTGCACCAGTCTCCGGAGCGGGACGATGTGGACAGCTACCCCGCCCAACTGAGCATGGTGGCCCGTCTGGCCGGGGGAGGCGCCAACGCCGACCTCGACTTCGAAATCGACGATATCGGCAGCCTGACGGCGCAACTGGAGGCTGCCGGGCTAGACCTGGAGGCGGCGCTGCGGGGTACTGTCCAGGGGCGCTTCGACAATCTCGATTGGCTGGACGGCCTGCTGCCACAGATCGATCACCCGCGGGGGCAAGTGGACCTCGGGCTGGTGGTTTCCGGCACCCTGGGAGCCCCCCTGGTGAACGGGAATGTCGCCATCAGCGACTTTGCCGGGCAGGTGCCCCTGGCGGGCATCGAGCTGCGGGATGGCAGTCTGGTGGTCAGCCTCGATGACGACGGCCAATGGCGGCTCGACGGCCAGGTCAGCTCCGGTGACGGTTACCTCGGCCTCGACGGGGAAGGCCTGATCAGCGTTGAGCAGGGATTGGGCGGCGAAGTGCGAATCGGCGGTGAAAACTTCACTTTGGCGGATCGCCCCGATGTCCGCGTCCGCGTGGCCCCTGATCTGAGCCTGGCACTCACCCCCGATATTCTGCAGGTGCGGGGCAACCTGGCGGTGGTGGGCGGCCAGTTCATCCTCACGGGGCTGCCGGAGCAGGCGGTCAGCGTGTCCCCGGACGAGCGCATCGTCCCCGACGATGGTACCGGGCAGACCGGTCGCACCCTGGACGCCCGCGTAAGGCTCACCATCGA
>JBJHDJ010000072.1:7185-9415 GCA_050486485.1 Porticoccaceae bacterium | reverse complement strand
GGATGGGTTGAGCGCAGCGATACCCATCATTTCAGGGTTGATGGGTATCGCTGCGCCCGACCCATCCTACAATGCTGGACAGCAAGTTCCGTGCCCGCTACCGACGATACAGCCGGCAACGCAAAGAGTATAGATAGAGATACAGCCTGGGGCATGGCCCATGTCAATAAAGCAGTCCGTGCCGGACAGAATGGTGGGGGGTACTCAGGGTCTTCGCACACCCCGGACCGGACAGCGTCCCGTCCGGCCCGGGGATGCGAAGAGGGGGACCGCCACCCGGGTCAATGATGGACGACCCGGGCGGCGAGGCTTCTGGGAGTGGAGCGCAGGGTGTGTTGGTTCAGCGCAGATTGGCGTTGATGGCTTCGAGGGAGCGGCTGCCGGGACACAGATCCCCTTCGTCGAGATCCCGCAGGGGCTTGCTGACGGTGCCCTGAATTTCGTGGAAATCCGGATCGTCCGGCTCCAGGTACAACAGCCCGGTGAGGATCTGGCCACGGGCCTTGTAGGCCTGGATGGCCTGCAGCGCGGTGTTGCGATCGCTGGCCTCGTAACCATCCTTCTGCTTGTAGAGGTGAATCACCGAACCGTCGTGGAGGGTGATTTCCTTGGAGAAACCCGGCGCGAAATCGGCGGTGAGTTCCTGGCGCATGGGCACATAGTCGACGGTGCCGGTGGCGGCCAGGTGCTCGCGCACATACTCGTAGCCCTTGGTGGACTTGTCGTTGTTGTTGAAGGTCACGCAGGGAGAGATCACATCCAGGAAGGCAAAGCCGCGGTGGGAAATGGCCGCCTTGATCAGCGGCACCAACTGATCCTTGTCGCCGGAGAAGCTGCGACCCACGAAGGTGGCGCCCATCTCCAGGGCCATGGTGCACAGATCGATGGGCTCGTAGGGATTGGGCACGCCCTTCTTGCTGGCGGAGCCGACATCGGCGGTGGCCGAGTCCTGACCCTTGGTGAGGCCATAGCAGCCATTGTTTTCGACGATATAGAGCATGTTGAGGTTGCGGCGGGTGACATGGCCGAACTGGCCAAGGCCGATGGAGGCGCTGTCGCCGTCGCCGGACACGCCAATGTACACCATGTCCCGGTTGGCCAGATTGGCGCCGGTGGCCACCGAGGGCATGCGTCCGTGCACGGAGTTGAAACCGTGAGACTTGCCCAGGAAGTAGGTGGGCGTCTTGGAGGAACAGCCGATGCCGGAAATCTTCGCCACCTTGTGGGGCGGTATGGCCAACTCGAAGCACGCCTGGATGATGGCGGCGCTGATGGAGTCGTGGCCACAGCCCGCGCACAGGGTGGACAACCCGCCCTCGTAGTCGCGGCGGGAATAGCCGAGTTCGTTGACGGTCAACTGGGGGTGACGGAAATTGGGTCTGATGTAGGACATGGCTTCAACCTGCCTTGCGGCGAATGGGGGTCACGGTGGCGCCGCCGCGCAATTGATGAATCTGGCGGCTGATTTCCCGGGCGGTAATGGGCATACCGCCGTAATAACGCACCGACAGCAGTTTTTTCGGGTCGATGTCGCATTCGATCACCAGCATCTTGCGCAACTGGCCATCGCGGTTCTGCTCAACCACGAACACCCGGTCGTGCTGCTCGACGAAATCCTCGACCTGCTGGCTGAAGGGGAAGGCGCGGACCCGCATGGCGTCGATATGGACGCCCTCGGCGGCCAACTGATCGAGGGCCTCCAGGGAAGCCGCCGTGCTGGTGCCGAAGAAGATGATGCCCTCGCGGGTTTTTTCACGGGCGGGATGGAACTCCGGCGCGGGAACATAGCTCTTGGCGGTTTCAAATTTCTTCAGCAGTCGCTCCATGTTGCGCACATAGGCGTCGCCGTTCTCGGTGTAGATGGCGTACTCGTCGCGGGAGGTGCCACGGGTGAAAAAGGCGCCCTTCTCCGGGTGAGTGCCGGGATAGGTGCGGTAGCAGATGCCGTCGCCATCGACATCCAGATAGCGGCCATAGCGCTCCTTCATGGCGTCCAGTTGCTCGGCGTTGAGTACCTTGCCGCGGTCGTAGACCTTGCTGTCATCCCACTCCAGCGGGTCGGACATGTTGTCGTTCATGCCCAGGTCCAGGTCGGTCATGAGGATGACCGGCGTCTGCAACTGGTCCGCCAGTTCGAAGCTCTGGGCGGTCATCTCGAAGCATTCCTTGGGGGTTGCCGGGAACAACAGCACATGCTTGGTATCGCCGTGGGAGGCGTAGGCGGCGGCGA
>JBJHDJ010000072.1:0-7175 GCA_050486485.1 Porticoccaceae bacterium | reverse complement strand
GTGCGGGTGGGCATGCCGGTGGACGGGCCGGCACGCTGCACATCCACCAGCACAACCGGCACCTCGGCGAAATAGGCCAGCCCGAGGAATTCGCTCATCAGGGATACGCCAGGGCCGGACGTGGCGGTAAAGGCGCGGGCGCCATTCCAGGCGGCGCCCACCGCCATGCCCATGGCCGCCAGCTCGTCCTCGGCCTGGGCAATGGCGAACTTCTTGTCGCCGCTGCCGGGGTCGATGCGCAGGCGGCTGGCGTATTTCTCGAAACCCTCCACCACCGAGGTGGACGGAGTGATCGGATACCAGGCGGCCACGGTGGCGCCGCCATAGACGGCGCCGAGGCCGACCGCGGCGTTGCCCTCCATGAGAATGCGGTTGCCCACCAGGTCGCGGCGCTCCAGGCGAATGCCGAGGGGGCACTTGAAATTCTCGATGGCGTACTGGTAACCCAGCTCCAGGGCATGGATATTGGGCGCCACCAGCTTTTCCTTGCCGCGGAACTGCTCGCCAATGAGATCCTTGAGCACGGTGAACTCGATATCCAGCAGGGCCGACAGGGCGCCCACATAGATCACATTCTTGAACAACTGGCGCTGACGGGGGTCCGGATACTCGCGGCGGCAGATGTCGGTGAGGGGCACGCCGATATAGTTGACATCGGCGCGGTGGTAGCGCAGATCCAGGGGCTTGGTGTTGTCATGGAAAAAATAGCCGCCCGGCTCCAGGCAGGCGACATCCTCCGCCATGCTCTGGGGATTGACGGCCACCATGAAATCCACGCCGCCGCGACAGCCCAGGTAACCCTTCTCGCTGATGCGCACTTCGTACCAGGTGGGCAGCCCCTGAATGTTGGACGGGAAGATGTTTTTCGGCGCCACCGGCAGGCCCATGCGGAAAACCGCCTTGGCAAACAGGTTGTTGGCACTGGCGGAGCCGGTGCCATTCACATTGGCGAAGCGAATGACAAAATCGTTGACGGCTTGAATGGCTTTCATAATGGCGCGGCCTTGGTGACTTCGTAGAGGAATTTCTGCATATCCCAGGCGGCTGTCGGACAGCGCTCGGCGCACAGGCCGCAGTGCAGGCACACATCCTCGTCCTTGACCATCACACGCTGGGTCTTCAGCTTGTCGGATACATAGAGATCCTGCCCGAGGTTGCGGGCTGGCACACGCAGGCTGTTGCGCAGGGTTTCCTCGTCGGCGTTGTCGATAAAGTTGATGCAATCCGTGGGACAGATATCCACGCAGGCGTCACACTCGATGCAGCGGCTCTCGCTGAACACGGTCTGCACATCGCAGTTCAGGCAACGCTCCGCTTCGCGGTAGGCGGTGGCCACATCGAAACCCAACTCCACCTCCAGCTTGCGATCGGACAAGGCCAGGGTTTTTTCGGCATGGGGGACCTTGTAGCGCTTGTCGTCGTCGATCTGGTTGTCGTAGCTCCACTCGTGGATGCCCATCTTCTGGCTCACCAGGGTGACCCCGGGGGCGGGACGCTTGCGCACATCCTGGCCGCGGCAGAACAGGTCGATGGAAATGGCCGCCTGGTGACCGTGGGCCACGGCGGTGATGATGTTCTCGGGGCCAAAGGCGGCGTCGCCACCGAAGAACACCTTGGGGTTGGTGGACTGAAAGGTATCCTTGTCGATCTGCGGCATGCCCCACTTGTCGAATACGATGCCGATATCCTTCTCGATCCAGGGAAAGGCGTTCTCCTGGCCGATGGCGATCAAGACATTGTCGCAGGGATAGAAGGCCAGATCCTCTCCGGTGGGCACCAGATTGCGGCGGCCATTGTCGTCGTAAACCGCCTCCACCTTCTCGAAACGCATGCCCACCAGCTTGCCGTCCTCGACGACGAACTCCTTGGGCACATGGTTGTCGACGATGGGGATGTCCTCGTGGATGGCGTCCTCCTTTTCCCAGGGGGAGGCCTTCATGTCGGCGAACGGGCTGCGCACGATGACCTTGACATCCTCGCCGCCGAGACGGCGGGCGGTGCGGCAACAATCCATGGCGGTATTGCCGCCCCCCAGCACGATCACCCGCTTGCCGATGGAAGTGACATGCTCGAAGGCCACGCTGTCGAGCCAGTTGATGCCGATGGCAATCTGGGCGTCCGCCTCCTGGCGGCCAGGGAGATTCTTCAGGTCGCGGCCACGGGGAGCCCCGGAACCGACGAACACGGCGTCGAAATTCTGCTCCATCAGCGCCTTGAGGCTTTCGATGTAGGTCTCGTACCGCACCTTGACGCCCATGTCGGTGATGTACTTCACCTCCTCGTCGAGGACTTCCTCGGGCAGGCGGAAGGCGGGAATCTGGCTGCGCATGAAACCGCCGCCAGCCTTCTGGGCATCAAAGATCTGAAGGTCGTAGCCCAGTGGCGCCAGATCGCGGGCCACGGTGAGCGAGGCGGGACCAGCCCCCACCAGGGCAATGCGCTTGCCGTTCTTTTTGGCGGCCTTGGCCGGCATGCGGGCGGCGATGGATTCCTTGACCTTGTTGTCGGCGGCCACGCGCTTGAGGCGACAGATGGCCACGGGCTCTTCCTCCACCCGGCCACGGCGGCAGGCGGGTTCGCAGGGGCGATCGCAGGTGCGGCCCAGGATCCCCGGGAACACATTGGATTCCCAGTTGATCATGTAGGCGTCGTCGTAGCGGCCCTGCGCAATCAGGCGGATGTACTCAGGGACTGGCGTATGGGCAGGACAGGCGTACTGGCAATCTACAACTTTATGGAAATATTCTGGATTCTGTATATTTGTCGGCTTCAAAAAAAACTACCCCCTACTAGAAAGCCTTTTTGCCAAGCAGTCGCGACAACCGAGCAAGTTGTCTGGACAACCCAACAAAAAGGCGGCAGCCGACCACAACGATATGGTCCGCCCATTTATACCCAAATCAGCCGAAAAAGTAAATGAAAGCCAGGGAAAACATGATCTATTCCACAAATTTACACGGTTATTCCATAACCACCACAAGGTTATAGAAACACGGCTCTCGTCTGGACCACCCAGCGCGCCAAGCCAGACAAGCTGCAAGTTCTCCCGGTAAGCGGAATTGCATGAAGGAACCTGTCCGGAACGGATACCCTATACTGTGACGCCAACCAGAAGACAGCGGAGTCGAGCCGTTCCATGACCCAGCCCATCACCACCGACTGCATCGAAATCTCCAGCCCCGGCGGGCCCGAAGTCCTGCAAGCGACCCGCCGCGAACTGCCAGCCCCGGGGCCCGGCGAGGTAGTGATCGCCGTCCAGTACGCGGGCATCAACAGGCCCGATGTCTTTCAGCGCCTGGGGGGCTACCCTCCCCCACCCGGCGTCACGGATATTCCCGGGCTGGAGGTGTCCGGCACGGTGGCGGCGGTTGGCGAGGGCGTCACCCTCGAAGTCGGCGCCCAGGTGTGCGCCCTGTTGGCGGGGGGCGGATACGCCCGCCACGCCATCGCCCACCAGGACCTGTGCCTGCCGGTTCCCAAGGGTCTGACCCTGGAACAGGCGGCGGCGCTTCCGGAAACCTTCTTCACCGTGTGGTACAACCTGGTGGAACAGGGCCAACTGGCCAGCGGCGATGTGGTGCTGATCCACGGCGGCACCAGCGGCATCGGCACCACCGCCATCCAGGTGGCTCGCGCCCTGGGCGCCCGGGTATTCGCCACGGCGGGTAGCGAGGAGAAATGTCGGGTGGCGGAATCCCTCGGCGCCGAGAAATGCTTCAATTACCGCAACGAGGATTTCGTTCAGATCAAGGAACTCAGCGACGGGCGGGGCGCCGACATCATCCTCGACATGGTGGGTGGCGACTATGTGCAGCGCAACATCAAGGCCGCGGCGCGGCGCGGACGCATCCTCTACCTGGCGTTCCTCAAGGGCTCCAAGGTGCAGGTGGACCTGATGCCGTTGATGCTCAAGCAACTGGTGCTCACCGGCTCGACCCTGCGCAGCCAGCCCCACGCCGAAAAGGCGCGACTGGCCCGCGAGGTGGCGGCCAACCTGTGGCCCCTGATCGACTCCGGACTGGTGCGCCCGGTGCTCCACCGCACCCTGCCCCTGGAACAGGCCGCCGAGGCCCATCGCATCATGGAAAGCAGCGTCCACATCGGCAAGTTGCTGCTGGATTGCCGCTGATCGACTACCACCACGGGGGAATAACCATGGACAACAGCAAAGCATCGCGGCTGGTGTACTCCACCGACAAGGGCCGCATCAAACCCGGCCATGACAAGCCCGCCCGCGTCCCCGAGGGGGATGGCATTGTGCGCATCCGCCGGGAAACCAGTGGCCGCAAGGGCAAGGGGGTAACCACCATCAGCGGCCTGCCGGTGGACGACACCACCCTGCAGCAACTGGCCAGGCAACTCAAGCAACTGTGCGGCACCGGCGGCACCGTCAAGGACCGGGTAATCGAGATCCAGGGCGACCACCGGGACAAGATCCGCGACGCCCTGCAACAACAGGGCTATACCGTGAAACTGGCGGGGGGCTGACGGTGAGCGAGGAAATCACACCCCCGCGGGTCGCACCCTACGGCGGCTGGCTATCCCCCATCAGCCCGGAACTGATCAACCGCGGCGCCCCGGCGCGGGACTTCCCCTGCCTGGTGGACGACATGGCCTGCTGGCAGGAATCCCGCCCCGAGGAGAATGGCCGGATCACCGTGGTGGCGCGCTTGCCCGATGGCCACGAATGGGATCTGCTGCCCTACCCCTTCAGCGCCCGCGGCAAGGTCCACGAATACGGCGGTCGCGCCTGGCTGGTGGCCAACCAAACCCTGTACTTCGTCAATCAAACGGACCAGCGACTGTACGCCCTGCCCCTGTCCAGCCCCTACGAGGAGCCGGCCCCCATCACCCCGGAAAATGGCGCCATCCGCCTGGCCGACCTGGTGTTCGACAGCCAGCGCCAGCGCCTGCTGGCGGTGATGGAAGACCACGGCCGCGAGGGACTGGAACCCCTCAACGCCATTGTCGCCATCTCCGTTGCCGACGGTGATGGTAACGCTGATGGGGACGGGACGACGGGCAGCATCACCACCCTGGTGAGCGGCGCCGACTTCTATGCCTCCCCACGCCTGGATGCCAGCGAACAACAAATGTGCTGGCTGAGTTGGAACCATCCGGAAATGCCCTGGGACGGCACGGAGCTGTGGTGCGCACCCCTCGATGGCAATGGCCACCCCGCGAAGCCGAAGAAAATCGCCGGTGGTCGCCACGAAGCCATCTTCCAGCCGGACTGGTCGCCGGGCGGCGACCTGGTATTCGTCTCCGACCGCCAAGGCTGGTGGAACCTCCATCGCGCGGGCAGCGACGGCAGCCAGTGCCTGCTGGCCATGGAAGCGGAATTCGCCACCCCGCTGTGGAGCCTGGGCATGAGCACCTGGGCCTTTCTCGGCGAGGATCGCATCGCCGCCCTGTTCACCAGCCAAGGCACCTGGCAACTGGGACTGCTGGACCTGCCCAGCGGGCACTTCACCGTCGTCCCCAACCCCTATACCCAGCTCTCCTCCCTCTGCACCCAGGGGAACCGCGCCATCCTCTGCGCCGGCAACGCCCAACTGCCGGACGATGTGGTGGTTCTGGACGGGGATAGCGGCCAACTGCAAACCCTCAAGTCATCCGCCAACCCGGCCTATGACGAATACATCAGCATACCCGAGGGAATAGAGTTCCCCACCGCCGATGGCGACAGGGCCCACGGCTTCTACTACCCGCCCCACAACCCCGACTTTATCGGTCCCGAGGATGAACTGCCACCCCTGGTGGTGATGTGCCACGGCGGCCCCACGGGCGCGGCGCGCACCGCCCTCAACCTCAAGATACAGTTCTGGACTTCCCGGGGCTTTGCCGTGCTGGATGTGAACTACCGGGGCAGCAGCGGTTTTGGCCGCGCCTACCGGCAAAAACTCGATGGCCGCTGGGGGGAGGCGGATGTCGCCGACGCCGTGGCCGGGGTGCGGTTTCTCAGTGAACAGGGACTGGTGGATGCCGACCGCGCCATCATTCGCGGCAGCAGCGCGGGAGGTTTTACCGTGCTGGCCGCCCTCACCTTCAGCGACAAATTCCGGGCTGGCGCCAGCCTCTACGGTATCGGCGACCTGGAAACCCTGGCCCGGGACACCCACAAATTCGAAGCCCGCTATCTGGACCGACTGGTGGGCCCCTACCCGGAGTGCGAAGCACTGTACCGCCAGCGCTCCCCCATCCACCACGCCGAACAACTGCGCTGCCCGGTAATTTTCATGCAGGGCATGGAGGACAAGGTGGTTCCCCCCAGCCAGGCGGAAGCCATGGTGGCGGCACTGCGGGACAAGGGGGTTCCCGTGGCCTACATCACCTTCCCCGACGAAGCCCACGGCTTCCGCAAGGCCCCCAACATCAAAAAGGCCCTGGAGGCGGAGTTGGTGTTCTACCGTCGCGTGCTGGGCATCGCCAGCGACGAAAAACTGCCCGCCATTCGCGTCCACAACCTCTAGCCATGTCCCGCTACCGACCGCCGCAACCGAAAAGCTCCCCCTATATCACCCCGCAAGGGGCCGCCGCCCTGCGGGCGGAACTCGCCCACCTGTGGAAGGTGGAGCGCCCCCAGGTGACAGCCGCCGTGCACGAAGCCGCCAAGAACGGCGACCGCTCGGAAAACGGCGACTACATCTACGGCAAGCGCCGCCTGCGGGAAATCGATCGCCGGGTGCGCTACCTGCAAAAACGCCTCGATGCCGTCACCGTGGTGGACCGCCCTCCCCCGGACCGAAACCGCGTCTACTTCGGCGCCTGGATCACGCTGGAGGATGAACAGGGCGAGGAAAAAACCTGGCGCATCGTCGGCGCCGATGAAATCGACAGCGGCAAGGGTTATATCAGTGTCGATTCCCCGGTGGCTCGCCAGGCCATTGGCAAGCGGCTGGACGACGAGATCACCATCACTGTGAATGGCGAAAGTAGAACCTACTTCATCACCGGGATTGATTACGAGGCAGGGAGTACAGGGCTTTGAACCGGGGTGGCCAATAACGGGCTATACTCCCTTCACACGCCCTCGCTGGGAATACCCATGGCATCCTTCATCGCCTGGACACTTTTCGCTATCGCCGTGCTCTGCCTGCTGGGCGCGGTGTTGATGTTCGGGTCGCTGTTGAGCGGGATTGCTCGTTACTTTACCGATGAGCCCAAAAAATCGA
>JBJHDJ010000071.1:0-9424 GCA_050486485.1 Porticoccaceae bacterium | reverse complement strand
GCAAACCCGCAAACGCCTGGTGGACGGGCGCGGCAACCTGGTCAAGCGCATGGACGACCTGCGCCGCATGGGAGCCAGAACCCGCAGGGCCCTGCCCCCCGCGTTGCGGGATGAAGCCCAGCTGGAAAGTGACGACGATGCCCTTGTCGATGGAGACGATGAAAGCCTTGGAGTGGAGCCATGAATACCTGGCTGGTCGCTGCCGCTGTTGCCATCATCCTTGGCCTGGCGGCCTATGCCGGTTACCTGCACTGGTTGCTTCATCGCCAGCGCCAAGCCACCACTCGGCGGGAAGCCGCCCGGGCCGAGGGTCCCAGGGTGGGCGTGGTGGATCCGGGCGGCCCGGACCAGCAGCGCCGGTCCCGAACCCGCGGCCTCTACCTGCTGGCGGATGCCATTCTCGACGACAAGCTCACCCACACCGAGGGTTGCCTGCGGATCTGCGCCATCGCCGCGGGGCTCGACGAGCACGAGCGGTTTCGCCTGGAATACGGCGTGCTGTTCCGGGTTGCCGAGGCCACCGCCCATATCCCCATCCTCGATGCCTGGCAGGCACTGCCCGGCGATGAGAGAAAACGCTACAACCGCGAGCGCATGGCGGTTGAGGACAAATACGCCGAGGCCGTGGTGGAAGCGGCCAGGCGCCTGAAGGAACAGTACCCGCTTTCACCGTTGTGAGGGGGGCGGTGTTGAGGCGCGGCGAGGCCCAGGGTGTGGCCGCCACCCCGCCACACAGTCTTCACGGCACACAGTGTTCGCCACACAGTGTTCCTTAACAACAGCCACGCCCGGTGGTACATTGACCGGCCCTTGCCGAGCGCCAAGCGGAGTTGTGTCATCCATGGAATCCCATCAGCAGTCCGCCCCCAACCCCGAGCCCCAGGCTCCGGGTCAAGAGGATCATGCCGGCGACGCCCGGGTGCGCCGGCGAGGTATTTATCTGCTCCCCAACCTGCTCACCACGGGCGCCATGTTCGCCGGCTTCTACGCCATCCTGGCGGGCATGAACGGCAACTTCCACCACGCCGCCCTGGCTATTTTCGTGGCCATGTTCTTCGATGGCCTGGACGGCCAGGTGGCGCGCATGACCAACACCCAGAGCGCCTTCGGCGTGCAGTACGACAGCCTGTCGGACATGGTGTCCTTCGGTGTCGCGCCGGCGGTGGTGGCCTTCAGCTGGATGCTCCACAGCCTCGGCAAGCTGGGTTGGGCCGCCGCCTTTATCTACGCCTCCTGCGCCGCCCTGCGCCTGGCCCGCTTCAATACCCAGGTCGATGTGGTGGACAAGCGCTACTTCATCGGACTGGCGAGTCCCTCCGCCGCCGCCCTGGTAGCCGGCATGATCTGGACCGGCCATGCAGAAGAGCCCTCCACGGCGCTGGCCCTGCTGGCGGCGGTGGTGACTTCCGCCGCGGGCCTGTTGATGGTCTCCAACCTGCGCTACAAGAGCCTCAAGGGTTTGGATCTCAAGGGTCGCGTGCCCTTCGTGGCCATTCTGTCGGTGGCCGTGGTGGTAGCCATCATCCTCATCGACCCGGCCCGCATGCTGCTGGCCCTGGCGGCCCTCTACGCCCTGTCCGGCCCGGCCCTGTGGCTGTACCAGAAGCGCAAGGCCAGAGCCAGGAATGCCCCGCAAGCTGACAAATCACTAGACAGCCAATAACCTCGCCGCGATTGCAAACCCCGCCGTCCGGGAGGAAAATTCCTGTTTGGTGGCCGTTTTGTGGCCGGCAGTCTGGAGCAAGGAATGAGTAAAGAACGCCTTATCATTTTCGACACCACCCTGCGGGACGGTGAACAGAGCCCCGGCGCGTCCATGACCCGGGACGAAAAGCTGCGTATTGCCCGCAACCTGGAAAAACTGCGGGTGGATGTCATCGAGGCCGGCTTCGCCATCTCCAGCCCGGGGGATTTCGAGGCGGTCAAGGCCATCGCCGACAACATTGTCGACAGTACCGTGTGCAGTCTGGCGCGCGCCGTGCGGCCCGATATCGAGCGTGCCGCCGAGGCTCTCAAGGGCGCCAACAGCGCCCGCATCCACACCTTTATCGCCACCTCGCCCATCCACATGGAATACAAGCTGCAAATGCGCCCGGAGCAGGTGCTGGAGCAGGCGGTGAGCGCCGTCAAGCTGGCGCGCAACTTCGTCGACGATGTGGAGTTTTCCCTGGAGGATGGTAGCCGCACCGAGTTCGAGTTCGCCTGCCGCATCATCGAGGCGGTGATCGACGCCGGCGCCCGCACCATCAACATCCCGGACACCGTGGGTTATGGCGAGCCGGAGCAGTACGGCGCCATGATCGGACGGCTCATCGACACCGTGCCCAACGCCGACAAGGCGATCTTTTCCGTGCACTGTCACAACGACCTGGGGTTGGCGGTGGCCAATTCCCTCTCCGCGGTGCTGCACGGCGCCCGCCAGGTGGAGTGCACCATCAACGGCCTCGGCGAGCGCGCGGGCAATGCCGCCCTGGAGGAAATCGTCATGGCCATCCGCACCCGGGTGGATCGCTATCCGGTGGAGACCGGCATCGATATCAGCCATATCGTGCCCACCTCGCGGCTGGTGTCCAGCATCACCGGCTTCCCGGTGCAGCCCAACAAGGCCATCGTCGGCGCCAATGCATTCGCCCATGAATCCGGTATTCACCAGGACGGGGTGCTAAAGCATCGCGAAACCTACGAGATCATGCGCGCCCAGGATGTCGGCTGGGGCGCCAACCGCATCGTGCTGGGCAAGCTGTCCGGCCGCGCCGCCTTTGCCAGCCGACTGGAAGCCCTGGGCATCAGTTTCGACAGCAAGGAGGAACTCGCCGCCGCCTTCGCCCGTTTCAAGGCCCTGGCGGACAAGAAGCGGGAAATTTACGACGAGGATCTTCAGGCCCTGGTATCCGAGGTGCAGGCCGACGAGCAGGCGGAAAAATACAGCCTGGTCACCATGGAAGTGGTGTCCCGCACCGGGCAGGCTCCCCGTGCCGACCTGGCGATTCGCGTGGACGGTGAACTGCAGCGGGTGGTGGCGGAGGGCGACGGCGCCGTGGACGCCATTTTCAAGGCCATCGAAAAGCTGGTCAACAGTGGCACCAACCTGCAACTCTACTCCGTCAACGCGGTGACGGAAGGCACCGAGGCCCAGGGCGAGGTGACGGTGCGCCTGGAGAAGGGTGGCCGCATCGTCAATGGCCAGGGGGCCGACACCGATGTGCTGGTGGCCAGCGCCCGGGCCTACCTCAATGCCCTCAACCTGCTGGTGACGCCTGGACGCCTGCATCCCCAATTGGAAGGTGTCTAGCGCCATGTCCGATGCGCGGGTGACGGCGCGGCGCGACTGGTACCTGGCGCAGCTCGGGGTGGTGCGCTATGTGCCACGGGATGCCCTGTCGGACAGTGAGGCGGAGGCCGCTGACCCTGTGTCCCCCCAGGGGGAATCCGCCGTCGCGGCCATTGCTCCACTCGGGGCTGTCGACGGGCAGCCCCCCCGGGTGGATCCCGGGCAGTCGGCTGCCCGTTCCACAGCCATCCCATCCGGGGACAGGGAGCCCGACCCTCAACCTTTCCAGTGCCGTATCGGTTTCTGGCAACCCGCGTCAACGGTGGCGGTGTTGAGCGCCATGCCCCCTGGCCAGCGCCCCACCGCGGGGCAGGTCACCATGCTGTCCAACCTGCTCAAGGCCATCGGCGCCCTGGGGGAAAGGCTGCCCGCCGTGGATCTCATGGACTGGCCCCCTTCGGCGGGAGCAGGCCTCGCGGCGGGAGACGGGCTGGTCGCCGCCAGGGAATTCCTGGAGATTTTCCTGCAAGCCAAGCGGCGCCAGCAGGATTTCGACACCGTGCTGTTGATGGGGGAAGACGCGGCCCGTGTCTGCGGCGGCGACAGCGGTATTGCCGTTGGCCAGCACCTGGCGCTGGCCTGTGGCGCCAAGGGCATTGTCACCCACTCCCTGCATGACATGGAAAAGCACCCCGCCCTCAAGGGCGAGACCTGGCAGGCCATCCGTTTTCTCGCGGGCTGAAGGGTGACCCCCGCCATTCGCCATGCCACCGCCGCCGACCTCGATGCCCTGGTGGCCATCGACAGCATGGCCACCGAGCATCCCTGGAGCCGCGGGCAGTTTGCCGACAGCCTGGCGAATCATACCGTGCTGGTGCTGGAGGAGGCGGGTGTCCCGCGCGGTTTTCTGGTCTACAGCCGGGTGCTGGACGAGGTGGAACTGCTCAATGTGGCGGTGGATCCGGCGTGGCAGGGCAGTGGACACGGCGCCGCCCTGGTGGCCCGACTGATGGCAGACAACCGGCTCCAGGCCAGCCGTATCTGGCTGGAGGTGCGGGCCTCCAATCACCGCGCCATCGCGCTCTACCGCCGCCAGGGTTTTACCCAGCGGGGAGTGAGAAAAGGTTACTATCCCGTGGTCGCTTCCGGCCTGTCGGAGCGGCATCGCGAGGATGCCTGGATCATGGCCTATGACTACTGAAAAGATTCCCGTGGGCATCAGCAGTTGTCTGCTGGGCAACGAGGTGCGCCACAACGGCGGTCACAAGCGGGACAGCTATATCACCGGTACCCTGGCGGACTACTTCGAGCTGCGACCCTTCTGCCCGGAGGTGGGTATTGGCCTCGGCGTCCCGCGGCCCACCATCCGCCTGGTGGAGACCGAGAGTGGCCTGCGGGCGCAGGGCAGCGCGGATGCCGGGCTGGATGTCACCGAAGCCCTGCAAGGCTATGGCGACCAGAAGGCCCCGGAGGTGGCGCCCCTGTGCGGGTTTATCCTCAAAAAGGATTCCCCCAGTTGCGGCATGGAACGGGTCAAGGTGTACGGCGCCAAGGGCATGCCGTCGAAAAGTGGTTCAGGCCTCTTTGCCGCCGCCATCATGGCGCGCTTTCCCGACCTGCCCGTGGAGGAGGAGGGCCGCCTCGGTGACCCCCGCCTTCGGGAAAACTTCATCCAGCGGGTATTCATCTACCACCACTGGCGCACCCGGGTGGAGCCGGGAATCGATGTCGCCGCCCTGACGGGGTTCCACGGCAGGATCAAACTGACCCTGATGAGCCACGACCAGGATGCCGCTCGGCAACTGGGCAAGCTGGCGGCCACTGCCAGAGCCGGCAACCTGGCGACAGTGGCGGGGGAGTATATTTCTGGGGTCATGGTTTGCCTGCGCAAGGTGGCGACCCGCAAGAACCATGTCAATGTTCTGCAACATATTCAGGGTTACCTGAAGAAGGATCTCGACGGCGACGACAAGGCGGAGCTGGTGGAAACCATCCGCCAGTACCAGCGGGGCGATATTCCGCTGATTGTGCCCGTCACCCTGTTGCGTCATCATTTTCGCCGCAACCCGGATCCCTACATCGACAAGTCCTGGTACATGGCCCCCTATCCAGGGGAACTGAAGTTGCGCAATATGCTGTAGTGGCGCCGCGCCAGTTAGCGCAGCAACCGCGGTCAATCAATAGCGGTGCCCAGCATGAATAGGGAAACGCTTTCGCGGTTTTTCACGCATGGATCGTGCCGGGAATCCTGCCGGTGGTTTTGACCACCGCCGGTATCAATTACCTCGGTGCTGTTATCCGAGCGCGCCCGGCAGGGTTCCCTGGCGCCCCGTTGCCCCCGGCCTGATCTTCTTCATTCTCGCGCTACGTCTGCCCACTATGGGCCGGGCCTCTTTGCTACCATCAGGTGTCACTGTCCACAACCTGGACGGCAAACTCCGGCTGAGCAACTATACTTCTTGGCACACCAATGGATATGCATGGGCATTAAAGGCTCGTGGGGCCCGGCTTGTCAGGCTGCGCGGAGGTCACGCTCAATGCATGGTGGTGCCCAGGGGGATGTGCTCCCGGAAACCGTGAAGAAATATGTGTATTTCCCAGTAATTCGGGGCCTTCCATTGGCCTTGGATCAATCCGAGAGACGCGTATCAACCCGGTACGGATCCTGGCCGGGTTTGATACCTCAAAATAAAAAATTTAGCTGGAATTGGTTCTCGGGTTCCCCTGGTAGAGGCAACATATTGCTTCAACACAAGCCGGGCTTGGTGAGGCTGTACGCGGATGCCCCTGAACATAAGCCCGCGTTAGAACTCATCCATCCACGAGCATCCGCGGTGGATGGCCTGAATGGAGGTACAGATTCGACATGTCGCCATTATCCCCGGTATCTATCACACCCTGCGCACTCATGCTCGCACTGGCACTGGTTCTGCCTCAGATGGTGGGCGCCCAGCATGACATGCACGACGACACACCGATCGCTTCGGCGGATCCCATCGGCACGGTGAGATTCAACGCCAATTGCGACCCCGCGCTGCGCGATGACTTCGATCGCGCCCTGGCATTGATGCACCATATGATGTACGAACAAGCCCGCGGGATGTTCGAGCGCATCGCCAGCACCGACAGCCAGTGCGCCATGGCGCACTGGGGGGTCGCCACCACGCTGTTCCAGCCCTTGTGGGGAACCATCCCCAGCGACGAGGATGTGGAGCGCGGCCGGCGCGCGATCGAACAGGCCCGACAGGCGGTCGACAGTCGCCGCGAGGAGCTGTTGATCAACGCCACGGCGGCATTCTTCGAGCCGCGCACAGACCGCCTGTGGGAGCGGCTGCCGGGCTGGATCGCGGGTATGGAGGCCGCCTACCAAGCCTATCCCGATGACCTCGATGTGGCTGCTCTGTACAGTCTGTCGCTGCTCACCGCAGCCCAGCGCTCGGAGCACCGCGGCGAGTTGCATGACCGGGCCGAGGCCATTCTGGCGGCAGTCTGGGAGCGCGAACCGACACACCCGGGGGCCGTTCACTACATCATACACGCCACGGATGCCGACGGACGGGGCGAAAATGCCCTGGCGGCGGTGGCATCCTATGGTGATATCGCGCCCAATGTGCCCCATGCGTTGCATATGCCGTCCCATATTTATGTCCGCCTGGGGGACTGGCCGGAAGTAATCGACTGGAACAGCCGCTCCGCCGCCGCGGCCCTCGATCACAGAGTCGACGGCGCAGTCTCGTTCCACTACATCCATGCCATCGACTATCAAGTCTACGGCCACTTGCAGCGCGGCGAGGATCGCGCCGCCGACAGGCTTCGGGACGAGGCCTGGACTCAGGCTCGCCACCAGGAAACCTTTCCGGGGGCCTTCCACCTGGCCGCGATTCCGGCCCGGCTGGCGGTGGAGCGTCGCGACTGGGAGGCCGCGCGCGCCATCGAACCGCGCACCCCGGAGTACATTGCCTGGGACAACTTTCACTGGCCCGAGGGGTTGAGCTGGTTCGCCCGTGGGTTGGGCGCGGTCCATGAGGGTGATCTCGACGCCGCCCGCGGCGCCGAGCAGCGACTGGCCGCGCTCACCGAGGCGGCGCAATCGGCCGCCGACGCGCGGTTCGCCGTCTATCTGGAGGTTGATCGGAGGATCCTCGCCGGCTGGATCGCCCATGGCGAGGGTGATGCCGATCGGGCTGTCGAGTTGATGCGTAGCGCCGCCGAATTGGAGGGTTCGGTGGAAAAACACCCGGTGACCCCTGGCGCCCTGTACCCGCCAAACGAAGCATTGGGCGACCTGTTGCTGGCGCTGGATCGGCCCCGGGAGGCGCTGGCAGCCTATCAGCGCGCCGACCGTATATGGCCGCAGCGCTACAACACCCTGTACGGCGCGGCCCAGGCGGCAATGGCCGTCAACGACGAGTCCGCCGCTCAATGGGCCGCGCGACTGTCGCAGGTGGCGCCCAACTCCGAACGGGATTGGTAGAGTAAAAGGTGTTGGAGGAGTTTTTGGGGGATTGTGTTGATAGGTAGGCGATAACACAACGGAAGCCAACTGGGCCCTGCTGCCTTCCATCTCGGTCTGGGCGCTGTCATCCCGACCGGGCCCTGCGCCAACCAAGGGGTATCTTATGCCACGGTGGCTTGAGCTCCCCCGCATCGTTATCAGCGGGAGGTGGTACTGGCGAGGGAACCGGCCTCGAAGGGTGCCGCCGGTTTCGCCGGGCACCAGTGGTATCTGGGCGGCGATCGATCAGTGTTCAGCCCAGACCCGGGATCTCAGCATGTCCAGCTCGGCCTCGATATCCGCGGGAACATGGGTGCCCCCCGAGCCACTGTAGAAGAATTCCACATAGTTTTCGTATTCCCGGTAGCACAGTGGCGCCACGGGATTGTCGGTGTATTCCAGCATGCACTGCTTCAGGTACATGTCCGCCAGGGAGTAATAGAAGCGGTATTCCAGCACCCGGTCGCCGAGGGCCAGCCAATACAGCCAGTCGGCGACGCGATCGCGGTCGGCTTCCTGGGTCAGGGCGCGGTACAGTTCACCCCGCAGCCAGATGATGGCGGGTCGCTGCCGCTCCGTGATGAAGATGGGACCCCCGGCCTCCCGGTCGCCATCACTCAGCCACTGGAGTGCTAGGGAACGGAGGGTTTCGGGATCGGGATGGGAGCTGATATCGGTGTGGGTCTGCAATTCGCGGATGCCCGCGATCCAATCGTTGAGATCCTTGCGCAAGGCAAGGTTGACGGATTCCCGTTCGGCAAATTCCGCCAGCAGTTCACCGATGTCGTCGGCGGATTTGCGCATTTGCAGCGCGGTCAGCAACAGGCGGCCGAAAGCGGTCAGGGTGCGGTTCTCATAGGGCAAGGTCTCCTGGCTGCGCAGCCAGTGTCGATAGACTTCGAAGGCCCGTTCATACTGGCGGGTCATGAAGAGAAATTCCCCGGCCACGAAGCCGTCTCCCAGGCTTTCTCCGGCGGGCATCAGCCAGCCGGCGGTGCGGTCATCCTGGGTGTGACAGGTGACGCAGACACTGGTGGCGCTGCGTAGCAGACTCATGCCGTGGGCTTCGCGGCCCTGGCTGAATTCATCCCGAGCCTGCTGGAGCTGGTTGACCAGGAGGTCGGAGGAGATCTGCCAGGTATCCCCCCGGTCGGGTGTGCTGGTGGCGATTTCTTCGGCGTGGGCCAGCATGGTGTCGATCTTGTCGTTTACCCGCTTTCCGTCCACGGGCACTTCCGCCTGTTCATAGCGGTAGATGATGGGGAGCAGCTCCCGTACATCGGCAGCCAGTTTGTGCATGGTCTCCGACACAGCAGCGGCCCCGGCGTGGAGGACACCCGCGCCCAACACCGCGCCGATGGCCATTGCCATGAGGCCACCCTTGAGGCCTGATCTAAATGGTACTGATTCAAGCCATGGCGGACTTTGTCGCCCGGCCGGTATCCCGGTGGAGAGTTTTCGAGACTCGCCGTAAACCCGTCCCTGGGGGCTCGACGGCGCCATCCCTGGCGCCGACGGTCTCGAAAACTCTCCCCCGGGACACCGCCCTATTACCGTAGAGGGGCTTGATGCAGTGCCATTCAGGCCTGATCTTGGATTTACCCACTTCATGATCGTTCTCCCGGTGAGATTCTTGGGCTATCCAGCCGCAATGGGTT
>JBJHDJ010000070.1:0-9448 GCA_050486485.1 Porticoccaceae bacterium | reverse complement strand
GGCCAGAACGCCAAGCTGATCAATAACGCCATGCTGGCGGCGAACCTGGCCATTGCCCACCACAGCCTCGAGGCCGCCCGGGAACTGGGCATCGACCGGCAGTCCTTCGTGGAGTTGATCAAGGCCAGCAGCGGCCGCAGCTTTGGTTTCGAGGTGTGCGCGCGAATGCCCGACCCCACCGCCTTTGAGTCCGGCGCCAGGCTGCTGGCCAAGGATGTGCGGCTGCTGCGGGAAACCCTGGTGGACAGCGACGCCGCCAGCGCCATCGCGCGAACGGCCCGGCCTTTCCTCGATGCTGCACTGAAATAGGCAGCGGGCCATGGTTGATTTCAACTTGCCTGATGGCAGATCCCGCGCGCTTCAATCCGATTGCCTGAAGAGGACCCAACAATGAGCTTTTCCCTGGATCAATTCCGCGTCGACGGCAAGGTGGCGGTGGTCACCGGCGCCGGCGGGCGCGGCAACAGCATCGGCAGGGCCTATGCCCTTGGGTTGGCCGCCGCCGGCGCCAGCGTGGTGGTGGCCGATCTCAACGGCGACGGCGCCAAGCGGGTGGCGGAGGAAATCCGCGCCGCTGGCGGCGACGCCATCGCCAGCACCGTGGACATTGCCGACCCCGGTTCCGTGAAGGCCATGGCGGAGGCCGCCGCAAGCGCCTTCGGTGGCGTCGATATCCTGGTCAACAACGCGGCGCTGATGGCAGAGCTCGACTACACCGCGGCGGTGGATATCTCCCTGGAGGAGTGGAACCGCGTCATGGCCGTCAATGTCACCGGCGCCCTCAATTGCGCCCAGGCCATGGTGCCCCTGATGCGCCAGCGCGGTGGCGGCAGGATCGTCAACCAGGTGTCCGGCGGCGCCTTTCCCGCCGTGTCCATCTACGGTATCAGCAAGCTGGCGCTGGTGGGGCTCACCACCACCCTGGCCAAGCAGCTCGGCAAGGAGAACATCACCGTCAACGCCATCGCCCCCGGCAATATCACCAGCGAGGCGGGCAAGATGCTGGTGCCGGATGACTCCCCCTTCATCAAGTTCCTGGAGGCCACGGTGGCCATGCGCCCCCGCGGCGCTCCGGACGAATTGGTGGGCACCCTGTTGCTGCTGTGTTCGGCGGCGGGGGAGTGGATCACCGGGCAGGTGATGCATGTGGACGGCGGCTGGGTCTTGCGGCCCTGATGGTGTTGAAGGAGCCTCTGAAAAATGTAGCGAGCGGCCCGAGGCGCCCCGAGCCGCGCAGTCGTTTTTCAGAGGTGCATTAACAGGAGGCGGGGATTCCCCGGACGATAGCGATGACAACTTTCAACGAAAAGCGCGCACTGATCTTCGGCGGTGGCAAAGGCATCGGCCGCGGCATAGCCGTGGAGTTTGCCCGGCGCGGCGCCGCAGTGGCGGTGGCCGATATCGACAGCGACGCCGCCAGTTCCGCGGCCCAGGACATCATCGACAGCGGCGGCACGGCCCTGGGCCTCCATTGCGATGTCACCGACATGGCGTCCATGGGCCACTGTGCCGCCACCGCGCAACAGGCCCTCGGCGACATGGATATCGTGGTGAACAATGTGGGGGTGATCCTTTCCGGACACCCCGAGGACATTCCCTTCTCCGAGTGGCAGCGCATCGTCGATCTCAACCTCTACCCGGTGGTGCGTAGCAACGAGCTTTTTCTGGCCAGGATGCTGGAACGGGGCAGCGGCCATATCGTTAATACCGCCTCGGTGGCGGGCCTGTTTCCCTACGCCGCCAACCGCCTGCCCTATGTGGCCACCAAGGCGGCGATCATCGCCCTCAGCGAATCCCTGGCGCTGTACACCCTGCCCCAGGGCGTCAAGGTGAGCTGCCTGTGCCCGGGGCCCACCATCACCAATGTCACCGAGGGCATGAAAACCTGGACGGAGAATGTCGCCATGCGCGCCCCGGGCGCGGAGTTCGGCCTCATGACGGTGGAGCAGACCGCGAAAAAACTGGCGGACGGCATGGCGGAGGGCAGAATTCTCATTCCCGCCCACGAGGTTGCCTGGCAGGTGATTCAGCGCCACGCCGCCTCGCCGGACGACTTTATCCGCCAAAAGATCGACGACTTCGCCCGCGGCGAACTGGGGTTGCCCACCTTCCGGGTGGAGTAGTTGGCACTTCCCCAGGACTTGTCCCAGATCAAGGCAGGGGACATGGAAAAAGGCAACATAGGAAGCACTGCTAAATAGCGGGCGCTGACGCGCCCCGTAATTGGAGGTGTGACCCATGACCGTAGCCGAAAAGATCAAGCTCCTTGCCGAGGACATCAAGCCCCGCATCGGCTCCCGGGTGCTCAACAGCAAGCAAGAACTGCTGAGCGGCGAGCTGGCCACCGAGATCCGCGAGTTGATCGAACAGCGTGGGGTGCTGGTGTTCCCCGAGATCCACTTCACGGACGAGGAGCAGGTGGCCTTCACCAAAACCCTCGGCACCTTCATGCCGGAATTCGAGGGGGAGGAGACCTACAACATCACCCTCGACACCAAGCTCAATCCCAAGTCCGACTACCTGAAGGGGGCTTCGTACTGGCACATCGACGGTACCATGAACCCCTTGCCTCCCGGCCTGGCGATCCTCAGCAGCAAGGTGCTGGCAAGCTGGGGCGGCAACACCGAGTTCTGCAACACCTACGCGGCCTACGATGACCTGCCGGAGGAGACCAAGCAGAAGATCGAAAATCTGCGGGTGATGCATGCCGCCTGGAACACCCTGTTCAACTACGACCCCGAGCCGGCCCAGGCCAAGCTGGAGGAAATGATGCGCCTCGGCGTGCGGGAGTTGCCCCTGGTGTGGAAGCACCGCTCTGGACGCAAGTCGCTGATCCTTGGCAACACGGCCCACCATGTCATCGACATGGACTGGGTGGAAAGCGCCAGGCTGCTCAACGGCCTGCGGGAATGGGCCACCAGCGAACCCTTTCACTATGCCCACGAATGGAAGGTGGGGGACGCGGTGATGTGGGACAACAGCGGCACCATGCACCGCGCCCGTCCCTACGACCCGGATTGTGGCCGCCTGCTGGTGCGCACCAAGACCGGCGGCGAGGAGCCCATGGCCTGAGGGCCAGCGTCGAAAGACAGCTTGGCCGCGGGGCCGGGGTCACTCCCGGTCCAGCGGCACCAGGCGGAAGTGGGTCGCAGCATAGGCGATGCACAGCACCGGCCCCAGCAGGTTGAAAAATGTCCACGGCAGATAGCTCAGCGTCGCCACCCCCAGGGCGCCGGCCATGTAGGCGCCGCATGTGCTCCAGGGGATCAGCGCCGAGGTGAGGGTGCCGGAGTCCTCCAGGGTGCGGGACAGGTTCTGGCGCGCCAGTCCATAACGGGCGTACTCCAGGCGAAACAGGCGCCCCGGCAGGATGATGGAAATATACTGTTCGGCGGTCATCACATTGGTGCCGATACAGGCGAACACGGTGGTGACGATGAGGCCGGTGACGCCCCGCACCGGGGCGAGAATCGCCGCCAGCACCCGTTGCAAAATGCCCGCCCGCTCCATGACCGCGCCGAACGACACGGCGCACAGGATCAGCCACACGGTCTCCAGCATGCTGGCCATGCCTCCCCGGGACAGCAATTGGTCGAGGGCGGCATCGCCGGTTTCGCTGTGATAACCGGTGGCCAGCGCCAGCCACACGGCTTGCAGGCCCTCCAGTGGTGAAGCCCCGTCGCCGAGTCCGAGGAAGCGTCCCACGGAGGCTGGCTGAAACACCAGGGCCATGGCGCCACCCACCAGTGCTCCGATGAACAGCGCGATCAGCGGCGGCACGCGACGCCAGGCGAGCACGAACACCAGTACCACCGGCACCAGCAGCCACAGGGAAATATGGTAGTGGGCCGACATCAGCGCCATGGTTTCCGCCACTGCGGCGGAGGGCTCCCCGGTATCCCTGCCCCCCAGCAACAGGTACAGCACCATGGCGATGGCAAAGCCCGGCAAGGTGGTCCACAGCATGTTGCGGATATGCACGAAAAGCGGCGTGCCGGTCACCGCCGCCGCCAGGTTGGTGGTGTCCGACAGGGGAGACAGTTTGTCGCCAAAGTAGGCCCCGGAGATGATGGCGCCAGCGGTGATGGCGGGATTGAGCTGCAATGCCGTGGCCATGCCCATGAAGGCCACCCCCAGGGTGCCCGCCACTGTCCAGGAGCTGCCGATGCTGGTGGCGGCAATGGCGCACACCAGGCAGGCGGCGGCGTAGAACCAGTCCGGTGACAGCAACAACAGGCCGTACCAGATCAGGGTCTGCACCGTGCCCGACAGCATCCAACTGCCAATCACCGAGCCCACCACCAGCAGGATCAGGATGGCGATCATGGCGTTGGCGATGCCCTGGATGATGGCTTCCTCGATGGCCTTCCAGCCAAGTCCCCGCGCCATGCCGATGGCGGCGGCCACCGACCCCGCCAGCAACAGCGCGATCTGATTGGGGCCGGCGGTGGCGTCGTCGCCAAAGAAATGCACCGACAGGCTCAACAGACCGATCAGCAGTAACAGGGGCAGCAACGCCAGCGCCAGGGGCATGGGTTTTTCGGGTGGCGCGTCGGTCATGGCGCGATCCGGGACTGGGAATGAAGCGAGTATGCCCGATTCGGTGGCCACGGGCGATTGGGCGGGCCTTGCCTGCGGGCTTTATCCTGGGAATAGCCTTTTGGGTACCCACCACAGGAAAACCAGCATGCCGACGAGCTCGACCAGCGACTGGAAAACAATGGCAACAACTGCCAGTTCATAGGTTGCGGGCAGGGCCAGGGCCAGCGGCAAGACCACGAATGAGTTGCGGGTTCCAAGGCTGAACGCCAAGGTGCGGCCCTGCCGTGATGGCAACCTGCAAAGCGAGGCCAGCCAGCGGGCCAGCAATCCCGCCGTGACCAGAAAAGCGGAAAAGACCAGCAACAGGTAGAGTAGGGTGGGCAGGGACGCCATGACGAGGTTTACCTGTGTCACGGCGATCAAAAAAACAACCACGGCAAGGAGTGGCACGGGAAACCAGGCCAGTCTGTCTGGCAGGCCGCGCCACCGGGGCGAGTCTTCACCGAGCTTGCGGGTGAGCCACGCGGCTAGCAGTGGAAGTACGATCAATCCTGCGAAGGTCGCGAACATTTCCTGCCTGACCATGGCAACCGCAAAAGTCTCGCCGAGAAACAGCCAGAGATACAGCGGGAGCAGTAATGCCTGCATGAGCAGGCTGGCCGGCGCAAAGGCGATCGCGTGTTGCGTATCGCCGCCGCCCAAATGGGTGAAAGTGATGAACCAGTCAGTGCAAGGCGCCAGCAAGACCAGCAGGACGCCAATGCGAATGACCGGATCGGCGGGAAGCCAATGCATCAGACCCCACAGCATCACGGGAATGATGAAAAAATTGCCGGTCAGTGCTGCCAGCATGAACCGCCTGTCGGAAAAGGCATGGCGTATTTGTATCAGGGGTATCTGGGTAAAAGTGGCATACAGCAACAGCGCCAGCAGCGGCCACAGGAGCACTGTCATGGCATCGGGTAAGCTGGGCAGGAACAGACCGACAGCCAGGCCGCTGGCGATGGCCGCGAGATAGGCCAGGATCTGGAATTTCTCAAGGGCTTGCCGCGTCATCGCCCATCCTGACATGCCTTACATCCAGTGCCCGGCGGTGAGACGGAGGGATCACCTCGCGCGCGGGTGGCTTTTGCTTCGGGACGGTACAATAATTTTTCGGGGCCCGCCATGGCACTTCTTCTATAAGGAACCTCTGAAAAATGTAGCGAGCGGCCCGAGGCGTCCCGAGCCAAGCAGCGAATCCCCTTGATATATCAGAGTGATAGGCGAGGGGTGGGCGAGCACGCGAGGGTGCGACCGGGTCACGCGGGGAGAAGGCCAGGATGAGGGAAAGTGGCGCAGCCGCTTGATGGCGGTGGCTGGTGAAGGTTAAGGTTGTTGATGGTTGGCTTGCCAGGAGCCCCTGTCGAGGCGCGCTGTTGGGTCCATCGCGTCGTTGTATCATGCGTCCACCTCCTTTCTGGCTGACAGGAGCTCCTCCAGTGTCCTTGCGCCCCGTCCGGCGGGGCGAGACCCACACCTCAAGATCACTGCAACCAACGATCACGACAACCTATCACGACAACCAAAGGAGTTACCCATGGCGATAAACATAAGCGTACGCAAGAACGGCCCCTTGATGGTGACGGGCGATTTGTCCCAACTGGGCCTCGCCGACAACGACGGCAACCCCATCGAGTGCGCCCCGGTGGACATGAACGGCCAGCCCATGGTGTTCCTGTGTCGTTGCGGCGCATCCACCAAGAAGCCATTTTGCGACGGCGCCCACTTGAAGGCTGGCTTCAAGGACGGCTGAGCGCTCGTCACCACTGCGCGCCGGGCCACCTCGGGATCGACAGAGCCGCCAGTGAACCCCTCGGCGGCAACCCGCCCGCGGCCCGACCGTGCACGCCACCCTTGGAAGCCCGCTAATGGCCAAGGCCACCCACCCCGTCCGTACCTTGATCATGGGCGCGGCGGGCCGTGATTTCCACAATTTCAATGTCTGCTACCGGGACAACCCCGCCGACTCGATCACCCACAACACAGGTGGAGAACACCCCATGAAAAAAGCCGACTTCAGCGAGGCGGCCGCGCGCGGCGGTGCCAGCGCCTACCCGGAGCCCCACAACAAGCCCCTCGAGGGCCGCAAGACCTGGGTGGTCACCCGCCAGTACGGCCTCGGTCAATTCGGCGTGAACCGGGTGGAGCTGCCCCCCGGGGCCTGGTCCACTCAGCGGCACTGGCACACCCGCAACGACGAAGCGGTGATCGTCATTGCCGGCGAATTGGTGCTGGTGACGGACGATGGCGAGGAAACCCTGGGCCCCGGCGACTGCGTGTGCTTCAAGGCCGGAGACCCCAACGCCCACCATCTGCAGAACCGCGGCCAGGAGCCCGCCGTCTACTTCGATATCGGTGGCCGCGATGCCTGGGATGTTTCCCATTTCCCCGATATCGGCCTGGAGGCCCGCACCCGCATGGCCATCGAATTCAGGCCCGCCAAGGACAGAGGCTAGACTCGGTCGTTCAGTTCGCAGCGCCCATTGCTGAGCACTAGCCCCTCCCGTTCTGCGACGCCGCACTCAAACGAGACGGTATTCCCATCCCGCCACAATCGGGTGACAAGGGTATCCCCCGGGAATACCGGGGCCGCGAAGCGGGCATCGAAAGTCCTGACAAGGGTGGGGTCGAGGCCGCAGTAGGCCAACATCACCGCGCGGCAGGCGATGCCGTAGGTGCACAGCCCGTGCAGGATCGGCCGCTCAAAGCCAGCCCGGCGGGCGGCATCGGGATCGATGTGCAGGGGGTTGCGGTCGCCGCTGAGCCGATAGATGGCGGCCTGGTCGGGCCGGGTTGGCAGTGCCACCACCTTGTCCGGCGCTCGCAATGGCACCTGGTGGGGCGTCAGCCCACCCTCGGTGGGGCCGCCAAAACCGCCGTCGCCCCGGCAGAACAGGGTCATGATGATGCTGGCCAGGAGATCGCCGCTATCGGCATCGGCGATGGTGCTCTCGATATTGAGCAGCGCCCCCTTGTCGGCGCCTTTGTCCACCACCCCCAGGCAGCGGGAACCCGTGACAATGCGCCCTTCCGGGGGCAGGGGCCTGTGTACCCGCAAGCGTTGTTCCCCGTGCAGCAAGACCGACAGGTCGATGCGACCCTCGGAAATGATCCTGTCGGCCCCCTTGGCCAGCACGGCGCTCAGGGTGGGCACCACCCGCAAGTCCTTTTCGTAGACGAAACGCAACTCATCCCCGTCAAGGGGGTTGGAGCCCATGCCGATGCCCAGGGCGTAGAGCAGGGTGTCCTTGTCGCTGTAGGACGACACCACTGGCCCGGTGTGAATTGACAGTATGTCCGGGAATTTCATGGTTGGGGTTCCAACTGAGGATACTGGAGGCCGATTTGAAGGGCGCCGCATCAAGCCCGACATGTGCATCCCTTCTCCTTTTGGGGAAAGGCCAGGATAAGGGGCTAACGGTGGAGCCGCTCAATGGCTTGCGCAATCACCAGCGTCCCGGCCCAGCCAACTTCCTCTCCCAACCCGCTCGCGGCAGTGGGGGAGGCCACTCCCAATTAATAGAGGTGCCCTTGAGTCCTTCTCCGCAACTGCCCTCCCATTATGCCACGCCATTGTTGGCGTCTACCCGGATATCGAAGTGCAGCACTTGTTCCCGCGTGCCCAGCTTTGTGTACAGCGCGATGGCAGGTTCATCTTCAACGCCAGTATCGGCCTGAACAAAAATCACATAGGCACCGCGCTCTACCGCTATCTGCTTCAGTTTCTCAATCAGCGCCGTGGCTATGCCCTGGCGGCGGTAGCTGGCGGCAACCGCCAGGTCATAAATATAGATCTCGCTGCGCTGCTGCTCGAACTTCCTGAGTTCATAGGCTGCGATGCCACCAACCACCGCGTCATCCTTCACGGCCGCCAAGGCGATGAACGAGTCTCCCGCAAGCAAGCGCCGCAGGTAGTCATCGCTTGGCCGTTTCTCACCGTATGTGGCGGTTTCGTCAAACGCCTCCCCGAACATTGTCAGCATCGCATGCATCAGTCGCAAGTCGCTCGGCTGGAGTTGTCGGATATCTACGGACACGATTGGCTCATGGGTAGGTTGGATGCCTAACACCTGTATTCACGGGCCAGCTCTGCTGGTCGCGTGGAATTGATGGTTATGCAGCGGTGAGTTCAACTTTATGGACCTTATCCAGTTTGATTGTCTTACCCGCATGCCACAGGTCATAAGCGTCCTGCATGGCCAGCCAACTATGCGGTGTGCGGCCTAGTGCCTTGGAGAGTCGCAAGGCCATTTCCGGGCTGACACCGCTCTGCTGTTTCAGAACCCGGTTCAATGTGGACGGAGATACGTCCAGCCGTTCGGCCAAGTAGCGGCAGCTCAGCCCGTGTGGCTCCATATAAGTAGCAAGAAGGAACTCGCCGGGATGTGGAGGGTTATGCATGGACATCAGTGGTAATCCTCATAATCAAGCAGATACGCATTGCCGCCTGAGAATTCAAAGGTGAGCCGCCAGTTTCCGTGTACGGTAATGGCCCATATACCCTTCCGATTCCCTTTGAGTGGATGCAACCCGTATCCAGGAATATCCAGATCAGCAATTTCAACTGCGGTATCAAGGGCTGCCAGTTGCATTCTTAGCCGTTTGGCGTGATTTGCCAGGATGCCGCGTGTGCTCCCTGTCTCGTAGTAACGGCGCAATCCCTTGTGCTTGAAAGACTTGATCATGAGCCCTAGTGTAGCGTGTTGCGCAACAGCGTCAAGCGGCATAACGCCGTAAGCAGGCGTGTGAAAACCAGAGCGAAGCAGCGGGAGTAAGCAGCGAATCGGTCATTGATCACGATGCCAAAAACAAAGTAACCGTTAAAAGGCAGCCCCGCATTCTCTCAGCTTGCTCGCTTTCCGAC
>JBJHDJ010000069.1:0-9466 GCA_050486485.1 Porticoccaceae bacterium | reverse complement strand
TTGCTGACTTCGTAAATGGCGTCCAGCTTGTTGGAGGTATTCTCGTCGGGGCCGAACACCCGGAAGTTGTCCGGGTTGCGGGCCATGGTGTCCCGCAGCAGGGCGCCCAGGGGCCGGGTGTTCATGGCGCGATCGCGGCCCGGGTGGGCCACCTTGACGGCGTAGTCGCGAAAATCCGGCAGCCTCAGGTCGCGGCGCAGCAGGCCGCCATTGGCGTGGGGATTGGCCCCCATGCGCCGCCGGCCCCGGGGAGACAGGGCGCGCAGGGACTCCACCAGGCGGCCGCTGGCGTCGAAAAGCTCCTCCGGGCCGTAGCCGCGCAGCCAGTCCTCCAGTTGCGCCAGACTGTCCGGGTTGCCGTGGACATCCCCGAGGGGCACCTGGTGGGCGCGCCAGCTGCCCTCCACCCGATGGCCGTTGACGGTCTTGGGGCCGGTCCAGCCCTTGGGGGAGCGCAGCACGATCATCGGCCAGCGGGGCCTCTCCAGTGGGTCGCCACGGCGCGCCTGTTCCTGAATATTCTTGATGTCGGCGATACAGCGATCCATGGCGGCGGCCATCTTCTGGTGCATGTCGGCGGGCTCTTCCCCCTCGACGAAATGGGGCGTCCAGCCGTAGCCACGGAAGAGGCTCTCCAACTCGTCGTGGCTGATGCGGGCCAGCAGGGTGGGGTTGTTGATCTTGTAGCCGTTGAGGTGAAGGATGGGCAGCACCGCCCCGTCCCGCGCCGGGTTGAGGAATTTGTTGGAATGCCAGGCGGTGGCAAGCGGCCCGGTTTCCGCTTCGCCGTCGCCCACGGCTGTGAACACCACCAGGTCGGGATTGTCGAAGGCGGCGCCGAAGGCGTGGGACAGGCTGTAGCCCAGTTCACCCCCCTCGTGGATGGAGCCGGGGAGTTCCGGGGTGCAGTGACTGCCAAAGCCCCCCGGGAAGGAAAAGTGGCGGAACAGGGCCGCCAGGCCTTCCGCGTCCTCGCCCATGTCTGGATACACCTCCGAAAAGCTGCCCTCCAGGTACACCGGCGCCAGCACGCCGGGGGCGCCGTGGCCGGGGCCGGCGACGAAGATGGCGTTGAGGTCCTGTTCGAGGATCAGCCGGTTGGCGTGCACATACATGAACGACAAGCCGGGACTCGCCCCCCAGTGGCCCAGCAGGCGTTTCTTGATGTGTTCCGCCTTGAGGGGCTCCCGCAGCAGGGCGTTGTCCCGCAGGTAGATCATGCCGGCGGCCAGATAGTTGCAGGCGCGCCAGTAGCCGTGGATGGCGTCGAGTTGTTTGGAGTCGAGGGGTTGTTTGCTCATGATTATTGTTCCGGTGGGTTATCAGGGAACCTCTGAAAAACGACTGCGCGACCCGATCCGCGCCCTCGCGTGCTCGCTTATCCCTCGACTATCTATTTGATATGTCTCTGGGATTCTCTGCGCGGCTCGGGCCGCTCGCTACATTATTTTTCAGAGGTTCCTCAGGTAAATGGGTCGATCAGTTTCCTGACCTGGCGGGCGATCTCCCGCTCCTCGTCAGTGGGCACCACCAGCACGGCCACCCGGCTCTGGTCACCATGAATGGCGCTAATGCCGCCGTCTTGGGCGGCGAGGTTGCGTGCCCGGTCCAGGTGGATGCCGAGGAAACCCAGTCCCTGGCAGGCCAGCTCCCTCACCTGTGGAGCATTTTCGCCAACCCCCGCCGTGAACACCAGGGCGTCCAGGCCGCCGAGGGTCGTGGCATAGGCGCCGATGTACTGACGGATACGGTAGCCGTAGATGTCCAGGGCGAGGGCCGCCGCGGCATCCCCCGCCGCCACCCGGGCCAGCACCTCGCGCATATCGGCGCTGCCGCACAGGCCCTTCAGCCCGCTGTCCTCGGTGAGCAGGGTCTCGAGTGCGTCCAGCGACAGCCCGCGTCGAACCAGGTGAAATACCAGGGCCGGGTCGAGATCGCCCGGCCTGGTGCCCATCACCAAGCCTTCCAGGGGACTCAGGCCCATGGAGGTGTCGACGCAGCGACCACTGTCGATGGCCGCCGCGCTGGCGCCATTGCCCAGGTGCAGGCTGATCAGCTTGAGGTCCGGGCGGCCCAGATGTTGCGCCGCCCGGCGGGCCACAAAGCCGTGGGAAATGCCATGAAAACCATGGCGCCGCACGCCGTGATCCCGGTACAGGCTCTGGGGCACGGCATAGCGCCAGGCCCTTTCCGGCAGGCTCAGGTGAAAGGCGGTATCGAACACCGCCACCTGGGGAACCTCCGGAAACAGCTCGCGGCAGCGGCGAATGACCGCCAGGCTCGCGGGATTGTGCAGGGGCGCCAGGGGCGCCAGGGCCTCGATATCGGCCTCGACCCGCGCGTCCACCCGCGTCGCGCACCGGTAGCGCTCGCCACCGTGCACCACCCTGTGGCCGATGGCGGCGAGCGGGGCTGGTCCACCTGGCTGGTGGGCCAGCAATCTGGACAGGGCGGCGACCAAAGTGGCGTGGTCTCCAGCAGGGCAGGGAATGCGTGTCTCGCCGCCTTGTGTCCAGTGTCGCAGGGTGCAGTCCCCGCTGCCGACAGGTTCCGCCAGGCCGCGGCACCAGGGCGCATCATCCCCTTCCCCGAACAGCTGATATTTCAGGGTGGAGCTGCCGGCGTTGAGTATCAACAATGACATGGTGAAAGGCTTCTCCCGCTGTGGGTCGGAGACTGGTCGCGGCTGGTGATCCGTCAGCCCACTCTGCCCACTGGAGCGCTAATGGTAAACCCCCGGACGCAATCGCGACCCAAACACACCACCCGCTGCCCTGACCGCTGGCAACCGCCCCTTTATTTGCCGGCCCCGGACCAGTAAAATTGCGCACTTTTCCGCCAACCCCCCCAAAGGACCCCCATGAAACCGTCTGCCAAGCCGGCCAATCCCAATTTTTCCTCCGGACCCTGCAGCAAACGCCCGGGCTACGATGTCGCCGCCCTGGATACCCGTGGCCTCGGCCGTTCCCACAGGTCCGCCATTGGCAAGGAGCTGCTGGGTCAGGCGTGCAGCCGCACCGCGGAGATGCTCGGTCTGCCGGAGGGCTACCGGGTGGGGGTGGTGCCGGCTTCCGATACCGGCGCGGTGGAGATGGCCCTGTGGTCGCTGCTGGGGCCCCGCAAGGTCCAGATGTTCGCCTGGGAGTCCTTTGGCGAGGGCTGGGTCACCGATGTGGTGAAGCAACTCAAGCTGGAAACCGTGGAGGCGATCAGGGCCGATTATGGTCAGTTGCCCGACCTGAGCCGCGCCGATCCCGCCGCCGATGTGGTGTTCACCTGGAACGGCACCACTTCCGGGGTCAAGGTGCCCGATGGCGACTGGATCGCCGGCGACCGCCAGGGTCTCACCATCTGTGACGCCACCTCCGCGGTGTTCGCCATGGCGCTGCCCTGGGAAAAGCTCGATGTGGTCACCTTCAGTTGGCAGAAGGTGCTGGGGGGCGAGGGCGCCCACGGCATGTTGATCCTGGGCCCCCGCGCCGTGGAGCGACTGGAATCCTATTCGCCACCCTGGCCGCTGCCCAAGATCTTCCGCATGACCAAGGGCGGCAAGCTGATCGAGGGCATCTTCAAGGGCGAGACCATCAATACCCCCTCCATGCTGTGCGTGGCGGACTATCTGGACGCCCTCGACTGGGTACGGCAGGTGGGTGGCGTGGCCGGCACCATCGCCCGCTCCGAGGAGAACCTCGCCGTGCTGGAGGCGTTCGTCGCCAGCCGTGACTGGATCCACTTTCTCGCCGCCGACAAGGGCGTGCGCTCCAATACCAGCGTGTGTCTCACCCTGGATCTGGACGCCGACCAGGTGAAGACCATGGTCAAGCTGCTGGAGGCGGAAGGGGTCGCCCATGACATCGGCGCCTACCGGGATGCGCCCGCCGGCCTGCGCATCTGGTGTGGCGCCACGGTTTGCGCCGACGACCTGCGCAAGCTGATGCCGTGGATCGACTGGGCCTACGGCCAGGTGAAGTCCTCCTGACGGCCATCCCGCGCCATCCCCCGCAAGCATTTACCGACTTATCGAGGAAAACCCATGTTCAAGGTTCGAACCTACAACCAGATTTCTCCCCTGGGGCTCAACCGCTTCGACCCGCGGCGTTATCAGGTGGGGCCGGAAGTGGCCGACCCCGACGGCTATATCCTGCGCAGCCACAAACTGCACGGCGAGGAGGTGCCCGCCAGCGTGGTGGCGGTGGCCCGCGCCGGCGCCGGGGTCAACAACATCCCGGTGGCGGACTATACCGGCAAGGGCATCGTGGTGTTCAACACCCCGGGAGCCAACGCCAACGCGGTGAAGGAACTGATCGTCGCCGCCCTGCTGCTCAGCTCGAGGGATATCCACGGCGGCATGAACTTCGTGCAGGGGCTCACCGACATGACCGATGCCGGGGAGATGTCCAAGTTGTTGGAAAAGGAAAAGAAACGCTTTGCCGGCAGCGAGTTGCTGGGCAAGACCCTGGGGGTGGTGGGTCTCGGCGCCATCGGCTCCATGGTCGCCAACATGGCCCTGGAACTGGGCATGAATGTCGCGGGCTACGACCCGGCGCTGTCCGTGGAAGCGGCCTGGCGCCTGTCCAGCCGGGTGGAAAAAATGGACAGCCTGCAGGCGCTGCTGGCCAAGTCGGATTATGTGACCCTGCATGTGCCCGCCATCGAGGCCACCCGCCACCTGATCAATGCCGACACCCTGAAGCTGTTCAAGCCGGGGGCCAAGCTGCTGAATTTCGCCCGCGAGGAGATCGTCGAGCCCAACGCCCTGCTGGCGGCCCTGGACAGCGGCGCCCTGGGGGGTTACACATCGGACTTTCCCACCCCCGCCCTGCTGGGTCGCGGCAATGTGTTGTTGATGCCCCATATCGGCGCCAGCACCGAGGAGGCGGAGGAAAATTGCGCCATGATGGCCGCCGACCAGCTGATGGACTTCCTGGAGAACGGCAATATCCGCAATTCGGTGAACTTCCCCGCCACCCAGATGGGCCGCAGCGGCGGATACCGCATCACCTTCAGCAACGACAATGTGCCCAAGGTGCTGGGCAATGTGCTGGCGGTACTGAGCGAGAGCAACAACAATGTCATCGACCTGGTGAACAAGAGCCGCGACAACGTGGCCTACAACATCATCGACGTGGAGGACCCCGTCAGCCAGTCCGTGCTCGACCGCATCGCCGCCGTGGAGGGCGTCATCCGGGTACGGGTGGTGTGAGGTTCATGGCGCTGTGAGCGGGTTGATGGGAGGCGGGAAACGAGGCCCGCTTCCCGCCAGCCTCACCCGCTCACCATCCTGCGCAATTGCTCCACTTCCATGGTCAGGGTCACCATGGCGGCCTGGGTCTTCTCCTGATCCTCTTCCTTGACCGCCATATGCAGGGCGCGCACGGCGCGTTCCAGATAGGTCATCTTGAATACCCCGGCGATACCCAGCAACTGGTGAATGCTTTCCCGCAGTTCGTGGGCGTCGCGGTTGTCGATGGCGTGGCGCGCCCCGTCGGTAAGCTTGCTGACCTCCCGTACAAAGAGATCCATGTCCACCGCCGGTGAGCTTGCCGCGCGCCCGTCGTCGCCGTTAGCCTCGGGCATCCGCAGGTGGCGTTGCAGGGTGGACACCAGCTTGCCCTCGTCGATGGGCTTGAACAGCAAGTCGTTGGCTCCGGCCTCGAACAGGGCGTTCTCCTCCTGCTGAAGGATATCGGCGGTGAGCATCACGATGGGCGTATGCTGGTTCGGCCCGTGGCCCGAGCGGATGGCTTTCACGGCGTCGATGCCGTTCACTTCCGGCATGTGCACATCCACCAGGATCAGATCAAAGGGCTGGCGGTCGCAAATGGCGATGGCCTGCTGTCCGTTGCCAACGGTGGTGATGCGGCTGCCCAGTCGTTCAAGAAAGGTGGACAGCAACAGCCGATTGAACTCATTGTCCTCGGCCACCAGGATCGAGGCCGACAGACGGGTGTCGAGGTCCAGGGTGCCGTTGCTCTCCATCTCGCCAGCCAGCAGGGCGGTCAGGTCCCGCAGGGAAGGGGGCTTGTCGATAAAGCGCAGTGGCTTGCCGTCGCACCCCGGGACATCCTGTATCCCCGTGCTGAAGTTGCGCAGGGGAGCGAGGATCACCAGGGGGCAGGAAAAGCGGCTCCTCAGATAGTCGATATGTTGCTCCAGGATTCCCGGCGCCTGGGCCACCGGCACCGAATAGAGAATGATGTCCGGCGTCTGCACGCCGCCACCGATTTCGAGGTCCGTGGTGGATTCACAGGACTCGATGCTCTCCACCAGATTGGCCAACAGCCGCTCCAGGGCCTGGCGACTGTGGGGGTGGGGGTCGAACAGCAGGGCGCACCTGTACGAGGAGACCGGCAGCCGCGGCATGGCCGCCACCGTCAGCGGCAGTTCCACGGCGAAGGTGGTGCCCTTGCCGGTGGTGCTGTCAATGTGAATGGTGCCCTCCATCAGCATCACCAGATTGCGGACGATGGAAAGTCCGAGACCCGAGCCACCGAAGCGCCGGGAGATGGAATTGTCCGCCTGGGAGAACGGCTCGAAAATCAACGCCCGCTGTTTTTCCGGAATGCCGATGCCGGTATCGATCACCTGGATCAGCAACCGGGTTTGGGCGCCCTCCTCGGTGGCTCCCCGGTTGGAAGCCCGGACAATCACCTCGCCGCTGGAGGTGAACTTGATGGCGTTGGACACCAGGTTGTAGACGATTTGTCGGATGCGCAGATCATCCCCCACCAGGGCGCGGGGCACATCCGGAGCCAGATCGAGGATCAGCTCCAGCCCCTTCTGGTGGGCGGTGGGCGCCATCAGCGCCACGGGGCTTTCCAGGCAGTCCAGCAGGTTGAAGGGCGCGCTGTCCAGGGTGATGCCCCCTGACTGCAACCGGGTGATGTCGAGAATGTCATCGATCAGGTGCAGCAATTGCAGGGATGCCTGCTGGATGATGTCGCAGTAGCGCTTCTCGCCAGGTTCCAGTCGCGATTCGCCGAGCAACCGGACAAACCCCTGGATGGCTGTGATGGGGGTGCGCAGCTCGTGGCTCATCTGGGCGAGGAAGTCGGTCTTGGCCTGATTGGCCTCCTCCGCGTCCCGCCGCGCCCTGTCCAGTTCGCGGTTTTTCTGCTGCAAGTCGTCGAGCAGCGCCTGCAACTGGTGGGTGGCGTCGAAAACCTTTTTTTGCAAGTTCTGCCGGCCTTCCATCACCGTCTGGGCCAGGTGGTTGATGCCGTGGGCGAGCATGGCCAGCTCGTCGCGGCCCGTGGGGGACAGGCGCGAATAAAAATTCCCCCGCTCCAGCTCCTTTACTGCCCGGGTCATGGCGGTGATTGGGCGCACCACGGTGTTGCTCAGGAACCAGGTCAGCAATATCGCCCCCGCCAACGCCGCCAGGCTCACCAGCACATGGGTGAAGAGAATGTTTCGGGCCAGGCTCTCGGCCCCGGAGCGGTCGATCCCCACCACCACCCAGCCCACCGGCTCTCCCGCTTCACTGGCGTGTGGGTTATCGCCAAGGTGTCCGGCAGCGATGGCGCCGTCGAGGTGAATGGGCCGTTCCATCATCATCAGGGCGGGGTCGGCGTGGCTGTAGTTGCCCGTCTTGTAGTCCACCAGCAGGTGCGGTTCCGGGAGTGCCGTGGCGAACAGCACATCCCGGTGGCGGTCGAGAAACACCACGGAGGCGATAAAGGGCAGCCTTTCGGTGGTTGCGGCGATGGAACTCAGCAGGGACGCCTGCCCGGTGTGGATCGCCGAGTCGGCGATGTCGGCCAGGTGGTCCGCCGTCAGCGCCCCGGTTTGCATGAGGTTGTATTCAAGTTCCGCGCGGCGGGTGTCGATGGTGTGCCAGGTGATGATGGAGTTGACGATAATCACCGGAATGACGCCGAGCAGTATCAGCCGCGCGCGGACACTGCCGCCGGGAAGCGGAAATTTCACGGTGCGATCCCTCGCCGCGGCCGCTGGCGTGGGCCGTCGTTGCGGGATGGGGCGGTGCCGGGCGGGGTGACCACGGGCAGATGTTGCTCCAGGGTGAAATCCTCGGGGGCAAGCCTGCCACAGACCTTGTTGTGGCACCAGATGGGTCATACCCTTTGCGCAAACAACTGGGGCTGACAACAGATGGGAGTTGGCAGAGATAAACCGTTATGATTCCCACGCCTAGGATAGCCTCGGGAGACCGGCACCATGAGTCTTGAAGAATTGCGCCGCGAGTACCGCTTTGGGCGCCTGACCCGGGAATCCCTGCGGGACAACCCGGTGGAGCAGTTCCGCCACTGGCTCGACCAGGCGATAGGCTCGAACCTGGTGGCCGACCCCACGGCCATGACGGTGGCCACCGTGGATCAACGCGGTCGCCCCTGGCAGCGCATGGTACTGCTCAAGCAGGCCGACGACCGCGGGCTGGTGTTCTACACCAACCTGGGTAGCCGCAAGGCCCGGGAGATTGCCGGCAATCCGCGAGTGAGTCTGCACTTTCCCTGGAACGCCATGGACCGCCAGGTGATCGTTGGCGGCACCGCCCAACGGTTGGGAATGGGGGATGTCCTCAAGTACTTCATCAGCCGCCCCCGGGACAGCCAACTGGCCGCCTGGTCCTCGCGGCAGAGCAGCCGCCTCAATTCCCGGCAGGCCCTGGAAACCCAGTTTCTACAGATGCGGGACAAGTTCCGCGACGGCGAGATCCCGCTGCCGGACTTTTGGGGCGGATACCGGGTGGAGCCGGACGAGTTCGAGTTCTGGCAAGGGGGGGAACACCGCCTGCACGACCGCTTTCAGTATCTTCGCGACGAGGCTGGGGGGTGGGAAATATCGCGGTTGGCGCCTTGAGGGGGGGGTAACAGTTGTCAGTTGTCAGTTGTCAGTTTTCAGTTTTCAGTTGTCAGTTTTCAGTTGGGCGGATGTCCATGTTTCGAAAAATGCTTATTGTCTTTGCCGCTGGTTGCCTGGGTGCGCTGGTCAACAGTTTGGCGCTGTGGCTGGCGGGGCGCTACGGGGTCACCGCGGCGCTGGGGGTGGGGATAGCGCCGGCACTCAGCCCGCACTGGCTGTATCCGCGCATTGTGTGGGGCGGGCTGTGGGGCTTCCTGTTCCTGATCGCCTGGCACGACAGCCGCCCGCTGACCAAGGGCCTGCTGCTCAGCCTCTTTCCCTCGGCGACTCAGCTCCTCTACTTTTTCCCCTTCGAGACCAACCAGGGTTTCCTGGGCTTGCGGCTCGGCGCCCTGACTCCCCTGGTGGTGCTGTTCTTCAACGCCATCTGGGGAGTCGTCGCGGCCTACGCGGTAAAGAGGTAGCACTCTTCAATGTTGCTATTGTCACAGGTGGAAGCTGGCTGCGGGGCGGACGTTAGGGTGGGTTAGCCGAAGGCGTAACCCACCATCAACCACCCGGTCATACCGCACGGAGCGATGGGTATCGCTTCGCTCAACCCATCCTACCGATAGACACTGTTCGTCAGCGCCATCTGGGGAGT
>JBJHDJ010000068.1:0-9553 GCA_050486485.1 Porticoccaceae bacterium | reverse complement strand
AAGCCATTTCGGACTTCGTCGCCCGGTCGGCATCCCGGGGTAGCGTTTTCGAGACACGCCGTAAACCCGTCCCTGGGGGCTCGACGGCGCCATCCCTGGCGCCGACGGTCTCTAAAACTCTATCCCGGGACACCGCCCTACTACCTTAGAGGGACTTAAGTCAGTGCCATTCACATCAGACCCGAATCTTTAAGCGTCAGACGTCCAGCGTCAGACGTCAGACATCAAACCCTTCACAACATAAACATCAAACCGCACCCCCTTCCCCCCAATGGCATGGCTTGGCTTCTCCCCCGCCAGCCAGGGGGCGTGGGAGGGGCGCTTGACCACCACCCGGTAGCCGGCCTTGTCCAGCGCCAGGGGCAGCAGGCTGTCGGAGTCTTCGTCGCCGCCCACCAACCAGTGAAATATCTGCATGGCCTTGTTGACCTGGGCGGATTTGCGACGCTCGGGGAACATGGGATCCAGATAGATCACATCGGGGCGCTCTTCCTCCCGACACTGTTCAAGCCAAAGCGCCGCGCTGGTTTCCCGCAACTCGATACGGGCGACAATATCCGCCAACACCGAATCATCGATGGCGGCCTCGACGGCACGGCGCAACCCATCCGCGAGCAGTGCTGCCACCACCGGGTGGCGCTCCACCAGGGTGAGCCGGGCGCCGAGACTGGCGAGGGCGAAGGCATCCGCCCCCATGCCGGCGGTAAGGTCGGCTATGCGCAAGCCCGCCCTGTCCCGCAGCCCCACGGCCTTGGCGATGGCCTGGGATTTTCCCCCGCCATGAAGCCGCCGGTGGCGGGACTCCCCCGTGACGAAATCACAGAGGATGGGACCCATGGCCCCGCGACCGGTTTGCCTGACACTCAGCCCCGACGCGTCGAACCACAGCACAAGTGGAACCGTTTCAGCCCGTGGATCGTCTCTCTCTCCCAGCCAGCACAAGCCACGGTCAACGGCCAGGGCCCGGGCGCGCTCGCCAAAGCCGGGAGCCGCCAGGAGAGGTAATCGTGTCGACGGATCAGCCGCCAATGGGCACCAGTTCGATCTCGACCCGCCGGTTGGCCTGGCGCCCCGCTTCGGTGTCATTGGTGGCGATGGGGTAGCGCTTGCCAAAGCCCTGGGTCCATAGCCTGCCGGATGCCACCCCCTGGGAGGCGAGAAACTGGCCGACGCTGGCGGCGCGGCGCTCGGAAAGCGTCTGGTTATAGGCATCGCTGCCGGTGGAATCGGTGTGACCGATCACCCGCACATTGGTGTCGTTGTACTCCTTGAGCACCAGGGCGACGGACTCCAGGGTGGGATAGAATTCCGGTCGCACTTCATGACGATCGACGCCGAAGGTGACATGGCCGGGCATGTTGAGGCGGATATTGTCACCGTCACGGGTGACGCTGACACCGGTGCCCTGGAGCCGTTCCCGCAGCGCCGCTTCCTGACGGTCCATGTAGTAGCCAATGCCGCCGCCGATGGCGCCGCCGGCAATGGCGCCAGTGACGATGCCCCGGTTGCGGTCTCCGCGGCTGGCGGTGGCGGCTCCCACCACCGCGCCACCCACGGCGCCGATGGCGGCACCCTTGGCGGTACTGCTGGTCTTTTGTTCACCGGTGTAGGGATCGGTGGTGGCACAGCCCACCAGGGTGAGCACGGCGAGGGTTGCCAGTGTTTTCTTCATGAAGGTCCTCATTACAGTTTGCTGACAGAATTCGTTTGTCGAGAGTCCCGGACGGGCGCTAGAATGACTGAAAATCGGATGGCTGGCCATGAAAAAATCCCGACTGCTCACCCTTGCGGCGGTTGCCGCGGCAACCCTCGCCCTGGGGGCCTGCAATCGCTACCAGTTCACCCTCAATGAAGCGGTGCTGCACAGCCCCCCTCAACTCTTCACCGCCTACCAGCTTCAGGATCAGGGACTGCGCCGCTGCACCGATCAAACCATCAAGGACCAGGGCATCACCCGCGCCGACCAACTTCGCCTGCTCAATTGTAGCAACGGTGAAATCATCACCACCAATGGCCTGGAAATCTTCAGCCAGTTGGAAACCATCAACCTGGCCAACAATCAGCTCACCAACATCGACACCCTGCTGATTCTGCCCCAGCTTCAGTCGGTGAACCTGGCGGACAACCCCGCCCTCGATTGCCAGGTGGTGGCCAAGCTGGGCGACCAGGTCAGGGGTCGCTTCATCCCCCCCAGCCATTGCCAGTGACTGCTCTCGACCCTGCAACGGCGGGCGGGCCAGCGGGTTGACCACAGAGTGGGTTTCCGCGCTCCCCGGGGCCGTTACAAAATTACACAAACACCCGGCTATGTTTCACCTCTACACAACCTTGACAGGGGCAAAAGTTACCCACAAAAACTGTGGATAACTTTGTGGACTAGTTTCGGAAAACGGTCCATGACTGCGATGATGCGGGCCTTTGGGACAAATTGAGCAAAAAATAGCCAATATTTTAATTCTAATAAATTCATATACTTAAAAACACAAAAAACTAAATTCAATGACTTAGCACGCCCTTGTAAAATTGATATCAGCATGAAGTGGTAACTGAGTACCGCCCTTAGCCATCAGTGGAAAAGTTTTCCCGGCGAACCGCACAATCAGTGAGCAGACTTATCTCGCGCGCACAAAAAAGGGGCTGTGCCAAGCCCCTTTTCAGCCCACCACCATGCCCCTCAAGGGTCGAAAGAGACCCCCAGGCGGTTTCCCACCCGCTGGTAGGATTCGATGACATTGCCGAGGTCCTGGCGGAAACGGTCCTTGTCGAGCTTCTCCCGGGTTGCCGCGTCCCAGATCCGACAACCGTCGGGGCTGAACTCATCCCCCAGCACCACCTGCCCCTTGAACACCCCAAATTCCAACTTGTAGTCCACCAGCAGCATGCCGGCATCGGCGAAGAGTTGCTTGAGCACCCCGTTGACCTTGAAAGTCAGTTCCTTCATTACCGCTAACTGCTCATCGGTCGCCCAGCCAAAGGAGCGCACATGGTATTCATTGATCATGGGGTCGTGGAGGGCATCGTTCTTCAGGAACAGCTCAAAGGTGGGAGGATCGAGTTCAAGCCCCTCCCGCACCCCCAGGCGCCGGCAGATACTGCCGGCGGCCACATTGCGCACCACGCACTCCACGGGAATCATCTCAAGGCGCTTGACCAGGGATTCCTCCGGGCCCAGAAGCCGGACGAAATGGGTGGGGATACCCGCCGCCTGGAGCTTTTCCATGATGAAGGCGTTGAATTTGTTGTTCACCATCCCCTTGCGATCCAGTTGCGCGACCTTCTGGCCATCAAAGGCGGAGGTGTCGTTGCGAAACACGATGACCAAGTGGTCGGGATCGTCGGTGGCAAAGACGGATTTGGCCTTGCCGGCGTAGAGTTGCTCGCGCTTTTCCATGGATGGTTGAACCCTTGTTTGGAGGAATGGCAGCAGGTCTGCCGATCAGTGAATCTCGTGCCAATGGATGCCCTGCTCCTGGCAGGCGTAATGGACCTGGTGAAGCTCGTGGCGCCATGGGGCAACAGCCTCCGCCACCCGATCCAGGGCGTTGTTGTGCTGACTGATATGGCCAAGCACCAGTACCTGCAGGCGTGCGCGATCCATGGCGGCAATCATTTGCGCCGCCTGGTCATTGCTGAGATGACCCCGATCACCCGCCACCCGCCGCTTGAGTGACGGCGGGTAACGGCCATTGGCGAGCATGGCGCGGTCGTGGTTGGCTTCCAGCAACAACCCGTCGCAACGGCCAAACTGCTCCACCACATGGGCAGTGATGCACCCCAGGTCGGTCAGCACCCCGACCCGCCTGTCGCGCGCGGCGAACAGGAATTGCACTGGCTCGCGGGCGTCATGGGGCACCGTGACCGCCGTCACCGTCATGCCTCCAAGGACAAAGGACTGCTGGCCACTGATCAGCCGCGAGCCTCCCAAGGCGCTGTCCTTCAACCCCCGCAGGGTTCCGGCGGTCAGGTAGACCGGCAGGCCAAACCTTCGGGCAAGGGCCGCGACCCCGCGACCGTGATCGCCATGTTCATGGGTAACCAGTATGGCCGCCAGGTCGGCGGGCTCGCGGTCGAGCCGCCGCAGGCGCCTTTCCGTCTCCCGCACCGAGAAGCCGCAATCCACCAGTACACAGGTATCACCGCTCTCCACCAGGGTGCCATTGCCCTTGCTGCCACTACCCAGGGAAGCGAGCCGGATAGCCACGGGGCGATCAGGACAGGTTGGCGCGAACGCCCTGGAGCAGGCGAATGGCATCGGCCCGTCGCAGACCGGAGCGATCCTTGTCCACCACCCGCACCTGCACCCCGTCCTCGACGCGGGTCAACAGCACCTGGTAATCCACCTCCATGACGCTCTCGCCACGGGTCAACACCCGGCGAAAAAAGCCTGGCTCCCGTTCAGCCTCGGGGGTGTAATTGACGTAGAACACACCGGCGGAGCGATCCTGGTCGATGGTGCTGAAGCCACCCCGCTGCAGGGAGTAGGCCACGGAGGCCCAGGCGCGATCCATATCCAGGCGGATCAGCATATAGGGGTCGGCCACCTCGGGCGTGAAGATCTCCACCCTTTCTCCGCCGCCGATGGCCTGGGCCAGCAGGGAGACGGTACCGCTGCTCAGGTCGCCAGCCAGTGCCTCGGCGAGTATCTGGATCATCTCCTGCTCACGCTGGTCGTCGACGGACTCCTCCGGCCAACTGTCGTGGGGATCGGCACCCTGCGCCATGCGGTCGTGAAGCAGCTTGATCTCCGTGCTGTTGAGCTGAACACCCGGCTGAATGGACAGGCGGTAACGGTGGTGGTAGCGATCGTCCCCCTGAAACTCCAGCCACACGGTGTCGAGAATCCCCTGGGAGGCCTCGGCGCGGGCCGTGTGGATACTGCTGCGGTTGAGTATGTTGCGCACCCTGGGCCACACCTCGGCGGGGCCGCGGTTGGTGAGAATCCAGCGCTCGTCACCGAGGCTCTGGATCTTGACCACCTCCTCCAGCGCCTCCGCGGAGAGGCTCATGGGGCGCGGCACTTCGCCGGCGTCGTGCAGCACCGCTGTCTGCGCTATGGGGGGTATGGGGTAGAGCTGGCCAAGCCCGTCGCTGTCCAGCCCCTCCGGCACCACGATGGGGGGCAACTCCTCCACTGCCAGGTAGTCCTGGCCGCGGTTTCTGAACATGCCATCCTCGCCAAACATGCCGCAGCCAGGGAGCGCCAGGGCGCTGATGGTCAGGGTGGCGACAAACTTGAATTTCATGATTCGGTGACTCCTGCTTAGGCGGACACAAGCCCGGTGGCGACCATCGCCTCGTGCACCACGGGCCTGAACTGCTCGGACAGCGGCGTGAGGGGCAGGCGAATGGCATCGTGGCACAGCCCCAACTGGGCCGCGGCCCACTTGGCCGGAATGGGATTTGACTCCACAAACAGGGCGCGGTGCAAGGGCAACAGTTGTCCGTGGATTTCCCTGGCCAGGTCGGCGTCCCCGGCAATGGCGGCATCGCACAGGCGGCGCATGGCGGCGGGGGCGACATTGGCGGTCACCGAGATATTGCCCTTGCCGCCCAGCAACATCAACTCCACGGCGGTGAGATCATCGCCGGAATACACGGCAAAATCCGCCGGGCAGCCCGCCACCAGGTCGCGGGCCCGGCCCATGTCACCGGTGGCCTCCTTGATGCCGACGATATTGGGGATGGCGGAGAGACGAATCACGGTGTCCGCCACCATGTCGCAGCCGGTGCGACCGGGGACATTGTAGAGGATCTGGGGAATGTCGACCGCCTCGGCAATGGCCTTGAAGTGGAGGTACATGCCCTGCTGAGTCGGCTTGTTATAGTAGGGCACCACCAACAGACAGGCATCGGCCTCGATGGCCCTGGCTCCCTCGGTGAGCTCGATGGCCTCACTGGTGCTGTTGGCGCCTGTCCCGGCGATTACCGGAATGCGTCCAGCTGCGGTTTCCACGCACACCCGGATCACCTCCAGGTGTTCGTCCACATCCAGGGTGGCGGACTCCCCGGTGGTGCCCACCGCCACGATGCCGTTGGTGCCCTCGGCGATGTGCCATTCCACCAGTTTTTTCAGCGCATCCCAGTCCACGGCCAGGGTTTCGGGGACCATGGGGGTTATCAATGCGACCAGACTACCGGTGATCATTCAGGGCTCCGCAGGAAAAAGCGTAATGGTACTGGGGGGGCGGGGGCGGTACAAGCAATGGTTGGAGCGAGACGGGGTCGGAGACAGGACTATGGGACATCCCGCATTCCGTGTCTCACACCGCCCCACTCTCATCCCTGCGCCGCCGCTTCTCCCAGGGGTACAGGGAGGGCTCTCCGGGGGGACGCGTCTTGAAGCGCCGGTGCGCCCACAGGTACTGGTCGGGGGCGAGGCGGATAAAGTCCTCCACCAGGTGGTTGATACGGGTGGCGTCCGCCATGTCATCGCCACTCGGGAAATTATCCAGCGGCGGAAGGACCCTGACCCTGTAGCCCGCCCTGCCCGGCAACCGCACCTGGGTGAAGGGTATCACTCGGGCATTGCCCAACTGGGCGAAACGGGCGGTGGCGGTGACGGTGGCGGCGGGTATGCCGAAAAAGGGCGCGAACACGCACTGCCTGCGGCCATAGTCCTGGTCGGGGGCATACCAGATCACCCGCCCCCCGCGCAGCGCCCGCGCCAGGCCGCGCACATCGTCCCGGGTATAGACATCGGAGGCCTTACTGCGGGCCAGGCGACCGCGGCGCTGCACATAGTCGTACACCGGGTTGTTGTGGGGGCGGTACATCCCGTCTATCGGATAAAACCGGCCTATGGCCTGGGCGCCCACTTCGAGGGTGGTGTAGTGAATCGCCATCAACAGGGCGCCCTGCCCGTGGAGGTTGTCGATATGCTCCAACCCCTCGACCCTGACCAGGCGGTCGAAACGCCGCGCCGGCGCCCACCAGGCAAAGGGCACCTCGAACAGGGCGATGCCGTAGCTGGCGAAGTTGCGCCGCACCAGGTCGCGGCGCTGACGGGTATCGAGCTCGGGAAAACACAGCGCGATATTGCGTTCGGCGATTTTGCGCCGCTCGCCGCCCACCAGGTAGAGGAGCCAGCCAGCGCCCTTGCCCAACACCAGCAGAGCGCCATAGGGCAACTGGCCCAGCAGCCACCACAACCCCATGCCCAGCCAGGTGGGCCAGTGGCGGGGATGGAGAAAGGCGCGGGAAAAGCCGGGAGCGTCCATCACGGCGACCGGAGTTCTCCAGGGGTGAGCAGCCAGTGTTCCTCGCCGAAGGCCCAGTGGCTGGCGATGGTCTTGATGGCACGGGACTCCCGCTCCAGCTTGAGCAGGTGGGCCCACAGGGACATGCGCGCCACCTTGTGCAACGCCGGATCCACATCGTCGTAGACGAGGGGGAGCAACTCATCGAGACTGGCCTCGCCGAGGCGCGCCATGGCGCTCAGTACCTTGTGCTCCCGGTAGGCGCGGTGTTTCACCAGCTTGTTGATCTCCTGCTCCGGGTTGTTCATCACCCGTCCGTGGGCCGGGGCGATGGCGTCGATGTCGTAGCCCCGCAACAGCTCCAGGGAATCGAGGAAATCCTTGAGATCCCCCGAGGGGGGAATGATCACCACGCTGACCCCTTCCATGATGTGGTCGCCGGCGAACAGCAGGGCTTCCTCCCGCAACAGGTAACAGAAATGGTTGCCGATATGACCGGGAGTGAAAATCGCCTCCAGGGTGAACTCAGCGGTGGAGAACAGTTCGCCGTGGCCGACATCCCGCGCCACCCGGAAGTGACTATCCTGGTGGCCGTCGTCCGGGTGCAGCACACAACCCACCGGGGTGGCCCCCGTGGCGGCGATGATGGCCTCGGCGGCGGGCGAGTGATCCGGATGGGTATGGGTCACCAGCACCCAGCGGATGCGCTCGCCGGCCGCGGCGAGAATCGCCTCCACATGACTGTCGACGGCAGGACCCGGATCGATCACCGCCACCTGATCCTCGCCAACCAGGTAGGTGTTGGTGCCCGGCCCGGTCATCGGGCCGCTGTTGGGGGCGGTAATCCGGCGCACGCGCGGGGACAGCCGATAGACCCGACCCGGCTCGATGCCCGACTGTGGCGTGGCCATGGGGGGCCTATACCAACTGGGGAATCGGCACCACCGGGTCCACATCCGCCTCGTAGTCCACGCCCTCCACCTCGAAGCCGAACAGGCGCAGGAACTCCCGCTTGTAGCCGGCGAAGTCGGTGAGCTCGGCGAGGTTTTCCGTGGTGACCCGGTTCCAGGCCTCGGCGACGGCATTCTGGATCTCCGGGCGCAATTCCTTCTCGTCGACGCGGAGCCGCCCTTCGCCATCCAGCCGGGGACTGTCGCTGTACAGGCATTCACTGAACAGCCGGTAGAGCTGCTCGATGCAGCCCTCGTGACTGCCGTCGGCTTTCATCGCCTTGAACAGCAGGGCGAGGTAGAGGGGCATGATGGGAATGGCGGAACTGGCCTGGGTGACCACCGCCTTCAGCACCGAGACCCGGGCATCACCGCCCCGCGCCGCCAGCCGGGCGCGGATATCCACCACCCGCCGGTCGAGATCCTTCTTGGCCTGGCCGATGGTGCCGTCCCAGTAGATATCCCAGGTGATCTGTTCGCCGATATAGGTAAAGGCCGTGGTCTTGGCCCCTTCGGCAAGCACGCCGGCCTCGTCCAGGGCATCGATCCACATCTGCCAGTCCTCGCCCCCCATCACCGCCACGGTGTTGGCGATGTCCTGCTCGCTGGCGGCTTCCAGGGTGACCTCCTGGATCTGCTCCTTGTCGGTATTGATGCCACGCTGGGTGACGCTCTTGCCGATGGGCTTGAGGGTTGAGGTGAACACTTCACCGGTCTTGGGGTGCTGGCGGCGCGGCGCCGCCAGGCTGTAGATCACCAGGTCGACCTGTCCGAGATCACGGCGAATCAGATCGATGGTTCTGGCCTTGATGTCGTCGGAGAAGGCATCGCCGTTGATGCTGCGGGCATAGAGGCCCTCCTCCTCCGCGCACTTGTGGAATGCCGCGGAGTTGTACCAGCCGGCGGTGCCGGGCTTGCCCTCGGCCCCTTCCTTTTCGAAGAACAGGCCAACGGTGGAAGCCCCGGCGCCAAAGGCGGCGGTGATGCGCGCCGCCAGGCCGTAGCCGGTGGATGCGCCGATCACCAGCACCCGCCTAGGCCCGTTCTCAACCGCTGGGCGGGATTTCACATAGGCGATCTGCTGGCGCACATTCTGCTCACAACCCACCGGGTGGGTGGTGATGCACATGAAACCGCGCACTCTGGGCTTGATGATCATGGCTGCTCCGTTCTCGGGGTGTCTTTTTCAGGGGCGGAATGATAACCCGAAGGGGTGGCGGACTCCACGGCAAGACCGCGGCAAGACAGGAGATGACGGAGACAGGGAGCGGCGTTTCAGCCGCCAGCCACAATGGATTGGATCAAGTACCCGGTATAACCCACATAGATGGCCAGAAGCACTCCCGCCTCCACCCGGTTGATGCGGCCCGGCCCGCGGAAGCCGAAGCTAAACACAAACAGCAGCAG
>JBJHDJ010000067.1:0-9554 GCA_050486485.1 Porticoccaceae bacterium | reverse complement strand
CCAATCCCGAGAAGGAAGAGGACGAGTATGTGCAGGCCATTCAGCGGGATGTGCAGTGGCTCGGCTTTCAGTGGCACGGTCCGGCGCACTATGCCTCCGACTATTTCGATCAGCTCTACCAGTGGGCAGTGCACCTGGTGAACACTGGCAAGGCCTATGTCTGCGAGTTGTCCGCCGAGGAAACCCGGGCCTACCGGGGTACCCTCACGGCCCCTGGCCGCGACAGCCCCTTCCGCGACCGCCCGGCCGCCGAGAGCCTGGAGCTTCTGGAGCGGATGCGCACCGGGGAGATTCCCGAGGGCAGGATGACCCTGCGGGCCAGAATCGACATGGCCGCCGCCAATATCAACCTGCGGGACCCTGTGCTGTACCGCGTCAAGCGCATCCCCCACCACCGCACCGGAGACGCCTGGAACATCTATCCCTCCTACGATTTCGCCCATGGCCAGGGGGACGCCATCGAAGGGGTCACCCATTCCATCTGCACCCTGGAGTTCGAGGATCACCGTCCCCTTTACGACTGGTTCCTGGACAATCTGCCGGTGCCGTCCAGGCCGCGCCAGTACGAGTTTGGCCGACTCAATCTCAACTACACGGTGACCAGCAAGCGCAAGCTCAAGCAGTTGGTGGACGAGGGCCATGTGGATGGCTGGGACGACCCTCGCATGCCGACGCTGTCCGGCCTGCGCCGCCGCGGCGTCCCCCCGGCGGCGATCCGCAACTTCTGCGACAGCCTGGCGGTGGCCAAGACCGACGGCGTGGTGGACATGGCGCAGTTCGAGCACTTTATCCGCGATGATCTCAACAACCGCGCCCTGCGAGCCATGTGCGTGCTGAACCCGCTGCGGGTGGTGCTCACCAATGTGGACATGGACGCGGTGGAGACCCTGACCGCTGCAGCCCATCCCAATCGCGAGGATCTTGGGCAGCGACAGTTGCCCTTCACTCGGGAGATTTTCATCGACGCCGCGGATTTCAGCGAGGACGCCAGCCTGTCCCGCAAGAAGTTCAAGCGTCTGGTGTTGGGGGATTTCGTGCGCCTGCGCTCCGCCTATGTGATCCGTGCCGATGAAGTGGTCCGGGATGCCTCCGGCGGGATTGTGCAGGTCAACGCCAGCATCGTGCCGGGCACCGTGGGGGAAAATCCGCCGGAGGGCGTCAATCCCCGGGGCGTGATCCACTGGGTATCCGCCAGTCACTGCGTGGATGTGGAGGTGCGCCTGCTGGACAGGCTGTTCAGCGCGCCTTTTCCCGGCGCTGGAGGCGGAGATTTTCTCGCAGATATCAACCCGGAGTCGTTGAAGGTGCTTGCTGGTTGCAAGGGCGAAGCGGGGCTCTCCGGGGCGGATTTCAGCCAGCACTACCAGTTCGAGCGAGAGGGGTATTTCTATCTTGACTGCCGCCACGGCACAGGGGAAAAACTGGTCTTCAACCAAACCATCGGTCTCAGGGACACCTGGTCCAGAACCGTGGATTGAGGGGCCAATGGCGGCCCGCGTGATTGTCCCCGGGGCGCTGCCGGCTACGCCAGTATTATCAGCTACAGGATCCAAGGGCCGGTGAAGCGCTGTGAGAGCAGCGCGCCAGGCGACAGGACCTTCCCAGAGGATGCGTTATGAGTTTGCACATCTACAACACCCTGACCCGCGCCAAGGAGCTGTTCAAGCCCCTAGAACCCGGCAGGATCCGCATGTATGTGTGCGGCAACACGGTGTACGACTACGCCCATATCGGCCACGCCCGGGTGATGGTGTCCTTCGATGTGATCGTGCGCTATCTGCGTTTCGCCGGCTGGGATGTCACCTATGCCCGCAATATCACCGATATCGACGACAAGATCATCAATCGCGCCAACGAGAATGGCGAGCCCTTCACCCAGCTCACGGCGCGCATGATCGATGCCCAGCACGAGGACGAACGGGCGTTGGGCATAGCACCCCCCGATATTGAACCCCGCGCCACCGAGCACATCGACGATATCATCGCCATGGTGCGGATCCTGGTGGACAACCACTACGCCTATGTGGCGGACAATTGCGATGTCTATTATCGGGTCAGACGCTTCGCCGACTACGGCAGGCTCAGCGGCCGCAACCCCGAGGAGCTGCTGGCGGGCGCCCGGGTGGAGGTGGGTGAGAGCAAGGAGGATCCCCGGGACTTCGCCCTGTGGAAGGCCGCGGCCAGGGACGAACCCGGCTGGGATTCACCCTGGGGCTGGGGGCGTCCGGGCTGGCATATCGAGTGTTCCGCCATGTCCACCTGCCACCTGGGGGACAGCTTCGATATTCACGGCGGCGGGCCGGACCTGGTGTTTCCCCACCACGAGAACGAAATCGCCCAGAGCGAGGCGGCCACTTGCAAGCACTATGTCAATTACTGGATGCACGCCGGTGCTGTGCGGGTGGACAACGAGAAAATGTCCAAGTCCCTGGGCAACTTCTTCACCATCCGCGAGGTGCTGGAAAAATACCACCCGGAGGTGGTGCGTTTCTTCCTGATCTCCAGCCATTACCGCAGTCCCATCAATTATTCCGAGGAAAACCTGGTGGAGGCCCGCGGTGGACTGGCGCGGTTCTACCAGGCCCTGCGGGACTTTGGCGGCGTGCCACCCGCCAGCGCGGAGCAGTTGCGCGGCAGTGCGGTTCACCAACGGTTCACCGCCGCCATGGACGACGACTTCAATACCCGCGAGGCATTGGCGGTGCTTTACGATCTGGTGAGGGATCTCATCGCCGCGCACCGGGACGGGCGGGTGGACGAGGCCCTGACGCTGGCGGCGACCCTGAAGGGTTACGGGGCCCTGTTCGGCATCCTGCAGGTGGATCCGGAGAGCTATCTCAAGGGCGCCCCCGGGGGCGAACAGGGGCTCGGCGAGGCACGCATCGAGCAATTGATCGCGGAGCGGGCCGAGGCCAAGAAAAACCGCGATTTCGCCCGCGCCGACGCCATCAGGGACGACCTGTTGGCGCGGGGCGTGGTGCTGGAGGATACCCGGGAGGGCACCACCTGGAAGCGGGCCTAGCCGGCTGCCTCGCCAACGCTTTTCAGCAGCCTGTTAGGCGCAATGGCACTGATTTAAGCCATTTCGGACTTCGTCGCCCGGTCGGCATCCCGGGGGAGAGTTTTCGAGACACGCCGTAAACCCCCCTCCGGGGTCCGGCCCGCAATCACAGCTTGCGGGCGTTCGGCTGCGCACAAAGCTGCGCTTTGTAAACGCTTTCCTCACCCCTGGGGGCTCGACGGCGCCATCCCTGGCGCCGACGGTCTCGAAAACTCTCCCCCGGGACACCGCCCTACTACCGTAGAGGGGCTTAAGTCAGTGCCATTCCTGTTAGGCGTGATTCGCCGGATCGCGCACGCTGTACGGCTTTTTTCTCCCGCGGCCATGGCCAAGTATAAAAGTCCGGATCCGGCAACCCATGGCATGGCCTCCCCGCCGCCTTGCGAGAATCACTTGTCGCTGTCGCCCTTGCCGAAGGTATCCGCAAGTATCGCCTGCTCGATATAGCTGCGCTGGGACGACAGGGCGGGGACCCTGACCACCAGGTGTATCTCCCCCGCCGCGGGCACCATCAGGGTCACCCTGGGCTCCACCGACGGCACATCCAGGCCGCGCATTTCGCTGATCCGTTCCATGTAGCCCCTCACCCGCTCCAGGTAGGGAGCGCAGTGGCGTTGCGCCGACGCCAGGATGACTTTCTGCGCGCCCTGCCAATCGTCGTCGCGCTTGAAGGGCACGGTGAAGACATGGAGCACGAAATCGTTGGTGAAACTCTCGTTGATCACCGGTTCGGACACGAACAGCGCGTTGGGAATCACGATCATGCGCCCGGTGCGCTGGTGGGTGAGCTTGCCGGGGCCCACTTCGAGGATGGTGGTGGCCAGCAGGTTCTGGTCGATCACATCGCCGCGAAAATCCTTTACCTGGATGCGATCCCCCAGGTTGAAGGAGCGCGCCCCGCTCTTGAGAATGGAGCCGGTGACACACAGGATCAACTCCTTGGTGGCCACCACGAAGGCGACGGCGATGGCGACGATGGACAGCGCCAGGGTGCGCAGTTCGCTGCCCCAGATGATCAGCAGACCCAGCACCAGCAACAGCACGAATCCGTTGCGCGACTGCACCAGCCACTTGCGGCGCAGTTCGGTGGCGGTGACGGTGCGACGGATAAAGCGCACCATCAGGGTGTGGCCGATACCCACCGCCACCATCAGCAACAGGGTGCTGCCCAGGTGGCTGGCCAGGCCGCCGGACAGCGTCAGGCCGTCGTTGCCGAGTCCTAATTGTTCCAGCATGGCAGTCAGCCTATTGTCGTGGGGTGTAGCGAGTGTCCGGGCATTGGCGCTGCTTGTAAAGCCCGGAAGGACAGCCCGGAAGGACAGCCCGGAAGGACAGCCCGGAAGGACAGCCCGGGAGGCCAGCCCGGGAGGCCAGCGGGCAAGGCCCTGGTTGCCCATGGGGCGCCGCTTTGAAGTATCATCCGTCCTGTCCACGCGACATAAGGGCACCTCATTAAAGCGGTGCCGATAACATAAACACTTCCGGCATCCGTTCCCTGTCCACCAACAGTATCCTTGGCAAGCTCGCGGGTGCTGTTGGACGGGTCCGTCTCCGGACAACCAAGGAGTTACCATGAGCAACTGGCGCAATCCGCTGACGAGCCGCGTGCTGGGGCTTGGCCCCGATTCCGACCCCGCGATTTCAACCCCTCGGGAACTCACCAGCGACGAGATCAAGGCACGGGAGGATGACATCCTCGGCAGGGCTCCGCGCATAGGTCCCCTGGCCCCGGAAGACCGGGATCCGCAGGCCATGCAGGCGATCGCCGATCTGCGCCAGGCGGTGGGCGCCGGACCCACCGACGAGATGCCGGAGTTTTTCGCCACCATGCTGCGCCACCCGGTGCTGATGCAGCACCAGATCGCCATGTCGGCGCAGTTTCACCGCGGCTACCTGTCGTTCCGGGATCGCCAGCTGGCCATTCTGCGCACCGGGTGGCTGTGCCAGGCCCCCTACGAGTGGGGTGAGCATGTACAGGCGAGCAAGCGTCTGGCGGGCATGACCAGCGAGGAGATTGACCGGGTGTCCATTGGTTCCTCGGCGCCTGAGTGGAACGACCACGAGCGGGCCATTCTCAGGGCGGTGGAGGAGCTGTTCGAGCACGCCAATATCAGCGACTCGACCTGGGAAGTGCTGGCCCGCACCCTGGACGATCGGCAACTGCTGGAACTGCCGGTGCTGATTGGCACTTACCAGAGCATCGCCTATTTACAGAACGCGGTGCGCATGCGCCTGGCGCCGGGCAATCTCGGACTGACATCCCGCTGAGCAAGCTGGCGCCCATGTGCCTTCATCGAGGCGCGCCCAGGATATTGAGGAACCTGCACCATGAAGCTTTTAGTCACCTGTGTTTGCACCCTGGCCATTGGCCTTGCCCCTGCCGTGCTGGGCAACCCAGCGCATACGCCACAGGCCATTCAGGCTCGTGAGGCCTATATCCTCGGCCAGCCCCAGCGCATCGAACCCCTGTCCGCCGATGAACTGGACGCCGACACCCTGGCGGTCGTGGACGAGATGCGCGCCTCCATCGGCGCCGCGCCCGTGGATGAGCTGCCGGAGTATTTCGCCACCCTGTTGCGCCATCCCCAACTGTTGCACCGCCAGGCCCAGATGGCCACGGTGTTCCACCAGGGATACCTGTCGCCCCGGGACCGCCAACTGGCCATATTGCGGGTGGCCTGGCTGTGCCAGGCACCCTACGAATGGGGCGAGCATGTGCAGGTAAGCAAGCGGGTGGCCGGTATCTCCAGCGAGGACATCGAGCGGGTTACCCTGGGTTCCGCGGCCCCTGGCTGGTCCGATCACGAGCGGGCGATCCTGCGGGCGGTGGAGGAACTGCACGGCGACGCCATGATCAGCGACGCCACCTGGAATACCCTGGCGGAAACCCTGGATGAGCGCCAGTTGCTGGAACTGCCGGCCCTGGTCGGCACCTACCAGACCGTGGCCTACATGCAGAACGCCGTGCGCTTCCGGCTGATGGAAGGAAACGAGGGACTGATGATGCGTTGATCAAGACAGGGCTGGCGAAGGCGCCACCCCGAACTTGCTCGTAGCGCATGGTCGGCGCGGCCACAGTCGGGTCACTCTTCCTGTTTGGGTGGTTTTGACGCGGGCCCGGAATACAGGTTCTGCTCCCGACCGCTGGCCAGGTCGCGGATATGGACATCCAACTGGCTGAAGGCGATCTCGATGCCGTTGGCCCGGAACAGTTCGTCGATGCGGCGGTTGATCTCGTCCAGGGTGGGGTTTCTATCCCCCAGTTCCCGCACATGGAGCCGCAGCTCGTGGTCCAGGGTGCTGGCGCCAAAGCTGAGGAAGTACGCCACCGGCGCCGGCTCCTTGAGCACCCGCGGGTTTTCATCGGCGATTTGCAGCAGCAGTTCCCGGGTTTTTTCCAGATCCGACCCATAGGCCACCCCCACTTTCACCACCACCCGGGTCACCGTGTCGGTCAGTGACCAGTTGGTGAGCTGGCCGGTGACGAACACCTTGTTGGGAATGATGATTTCCTTGCGGTCGAAATCCGTCATGGTGGTGGCGCGGATGCGGATGCGCCGCACGGTGCCGGAGATATTGTTGACCGTCACCACATCGCCGATGCGCACCGGCCGCTCGAACAAGATGATGAGGCCCGACACGAAATTGGCGAAAATTTCCTGCAAGCCAAAACCGAGGCCGACTCCAAGGGCGGCCACCAGCCATTGCAGCTTGTCCCAACTCACCCCCAGGGTGCCGAGGGTGGCGACGAAACCGATGCTGAAGATCACATAGGAGAGCAGGGTGGTGGTGGCGTAGGCGCTGCCCTGGGCCAGGCTCAACCGTGACAGCACCAGCATTTCCAGCAGCCCGGGGAGATTGCCCGCCAGGATGATGGCGATCACCAGAATGGCGATTGCCCCCAACACATTTTTCAGGCTGATGGGGTTGAGGGTCTGGGCATCGCCGCTGCCGCTGGTGAATTCGTACAGCACCACGCGATCCAGGTAGGAGAACAGGGTGATGAGGTCCGCCCATGCCCAGTAGATCAACACGGCGAATACCGCGAACAGGGCCAGTCGTACCAGCCGCAGCGACTGCTGATTGGCCTGCTCCACCGGCAGCGCCTGTTCCTCCACCAGGGCTTCTCCGCCTTCGGGGCCCTCCTGTGCAAGGTTGTCGGCCTGTTCCTGGAGGCGCTGCCAGGCCAGGCGCTGGGCCGCCAGGGACAGGCCGCGCACCGCCATCGCTTCCACGAGGCGCCACAGCAGGATGAGGAACAGGGTATCGATAAGGCGACTGGTCAGCAGCAGGGCGGTGTAGTAGTAGCCGGTGATCACCGCCACGATCAGGCCCACCGGTATCAATCCCAGCAGCGAGCCCCCCAGCCAGCGCATGGCTGATAGTCCCTCCCCCTCGCGCCGGAACCAGAGCAAGCGCGGCAGCATCCAGGCCAGCACTCCGTAGCCAATGATCACCACCACCTGGCCGATCACATCCCCCGCCAGGGCCTCGGGTTGCTGTTCGGCGAAGGTGGTCACCGCCGCCATGGCCAGCACCGCCAGGCCCAGGCGAGCGATCAACTTGCGGCGGTTCGCGACATAGTCCTCCCCCCAGTGGAAATGTGTCTCCGCGACCCCGCCCCGGGACAGCACCCGGTAGGCGGTGTAGAACACCAGCCACACCTGGGCCATTTCCAGGAAGGCCATGCCCAGGCTGGCATTCTGGCCGCGGGCGTCCATCAACAAGGCCAGGCCGGCGAGGGCCAGCAGCAGGGTCCCGGGAAGGGCGGATAACAGGGTGAACAGCAAGGCGAGAGGGGTGTTCCACTGGCTGTCGCGGCGCACGGAGCCGATGCGCTGGCGCACGCTGTCCAGTTTGTTGGCAATCCATGGGCGGCGCCATAACAGAACGCCGATCAACAGCACCAGTGGCAGAAACAACACCGGGCGGCTGATCAGGCCGGCGAGCAGTTCCCGCGCCATGGAGCGCCAGGGCATGGCGGCCAGTTGATTCAGCGACTGCGCCGGCAGGCTACTCAGCCACCTGCCGTCAATGGGACGGTTGCTGGGAATCCAGAACAACTGTTCGTCGAGTTGTTTGCGCAAGGCATCGGCTGTGGTTTGCAGCTCCGTCTGGGCAAGTTGCAGATTGATGAATTCGTTCAGCAGTTTGGTGAGTTCACTCTCAAGCCGGCTGATGAGGGCCAGGCGCTCGCCGACAAGGTCTCTCAAGGCCTGGCGCGGCTCATTCAACGGCGCATCCGCCGGCAGGCCGGACAGTTGCTCGGCCACATAGTGCTCCGGCGGGGTCAACTGGGCCCGCCGCGAGCGCAACTCGTATTGCAGAAAACGGATTTCGGCAATCTGGTCGGGAAGGGAGTCATCGATGGTAATGGTCGGCAGGGTGGCGCGGTGTTCCTGGAGGACTCGCGACAGCAGCAGGCTGCCCTGCAGGGCGTCCACCACCTCCCGCTGCGCCTGTTCGGACTGGCGGAGGTGGTCAAGTTGCTCCCGAGCTTCCTGGTGTTGGCTGACTGCCCGCCGATGCCGTTCAGTGGTTTCCCTCAGCAGGACGGAGAGCTGGCTGTTGATGGCGATTTCTCTGTCCAGCAGGGTGTCGATATCCTGGCGCTCGGTCTCCTGTGTGGGCTGTTGGGCAAGGTCCAGGGTACCGACCTCGCTTAACTGTCCGAGGGCGGGGAACATGCCCAGGACGCAGGTGAGCAGGCAGACCCATGGTGGTTTGGTGGGCATGGCGGCGACAGTCTCCAGGTTTATTGCTTGGAGAGTATAAGGAACCGGACGGCCGGATGGTCGTGATGGGGGAAAATTTTGCGGCGATCCAGCCACGCCTGGAGGTGACCCCCTGGTGGCAATGTGCCAGAATCGCGGTCTCCTGCGGCAACGGCACCCAGTGCCCGCGCCCGCGACATCAGAAAAACCACCAAGGAGTGACTATGACCACGGGTGATACTGTCCTGTGCACGGTGGAGGATGGCCTTTGCCGCCTCACCCTCAATCGTCCCGACAAGCTCAATGCCCTCAATCTGGCGATGTTCGAGAAGATCGCCGCCCACCTCGACAGCCTTGACCTGTCCACTGTCGGCTGCCTGGTTCTCACCGGAGCGGGCCGCAGTTTCTGCGCTGGCCATGACCTCGAGGATCTCGCCTCCGGCAGCGAGAGCGGCGCGGCGGAGCGCATCGAGAACCTGCTGGTGGAGCGCCTGGCGACCCTGCCGTTTCCCGTGGTGGCCAGTGTGCGCGGCCACTGCTACACCGGTGGGCTGGAGCTGGTGCTGGCGGCGGACATTATCGTCGCCGCCGACAATGCCCGTTTTGCCGACACCCACTCCAAGTTCGACCTGGTGCCCATCTGGGGCCTGTCACAGCGCCTGCCGCGCCGCGTCGGCATGGCCAGGGCCAAGGAGATGATGTTTTCCTGCCGCACCTACGACGCCCAGCAGGCCGCGGCCATGGGCCTTGCCAACTTCGTGGTGCCGGAAAGCGAACTG
>JBJHDJ010000066.1:0-9598 GCA_050486485.1 Porticoccaceae bacterium | reverse complement strand
CGCCATCCCCACTCACCACCAGGGTTTCCGGCAGCCCGAGGGGCTGGGAGAGTCCAAATCCCGTCCTGGGATCCACGGCGAGGGTGGGAAATTCCACCCCCAGCGCCTGCTCCTGGGCGGCCAGGGCGTCGCCGGTGACGCGGTCGAAATTCACCCCCAGCACCCTCACGCTCTCGGGATGGCGCTGCTGGAATTCGTTGAGTTCCGGTATCTCCTCGCGGCAGGGCTGACACCACTCGGCCCAATAGTTGATGAACAGGGTGTAACCGCCGAAGTCCGCCACGGTGGCGGGCCTCGGGCCACCGTCCCCGCCACAGGCGGCCAACAAAAACATCGACGCCAGCAGAAGCAGGCAGCGCGGCACACGCAGATCAAGGCTAAAAGGCAAAATGCTTTCTCCGAGGGGCTGACAGGCGCCGGCGTGCCGCTGGTCGCGGCGCAACGGAGCCCTTACAATGAAACTCCACCCCGCTATTGTACACAAACCCATGGTCACGATTTATCACAACCCGCGCTGTTCCAAGTCTCGCCAGACCCTGTCTCTGCTTGAGCAACAGGGCATTCAGCCCAAGGTGGTGCTGTACCTGGACACTCCCCCCGACGCCGCCACCCTGCGCTCGCTGCTCAAGAAACTCGGCATCGGCGCCAGGGATCTGTTGCGCAAGGGCGAGGAGGAATACAAGGCCAACAACCTGGCGGACAAGACCCTGACCGAGGAGCAGCTGATCGAGGCCATGGCCCGCCACCCGAAACTCATCGAACGACCCATCGTCGTCAACGGCGGCAAGGCCGCCCTGGGGCGACCACCGGAATCCGTACTGGAGATTCTGTGATGACGGCACCCTTCGTCCTGGTGCTTTACTACAGCCGCCACGGCAGCGTCGAGGCCATGGCCCGCGAGGTGGCCCTGGGGGTTGAGATGACCGGTCTCGAAGCGCGACTGCGCACCGTGCCGGCGGTGTCCGCCACCAGCGAGGCCAGCGAGGACGCCATCCCGGCATCCGGTCCCCTGTACTGCACCCTGGAGGAACTTCAGGCATGCGCCGGCCTGGTGCTGGGCAGCCCCACCCGCTTCGGCAACATGGCGGCCCCCCTGAAATACTTCCTCGACGGCACCAGCAGCCTGTGGCTGAACGGCGGCCTGATCGGCAAGCCCGCGGGGGTCTTCACCTCCACCGCCAGCCTCCACGGGGGCCAGGAGAGCACCCTGCTGAGCATGATGCTGCCCCTGCTGCACCACGGCATGGTGCTGGCCGGCCTGCCCTACAGCCACCCCCAGCTCAATACCACCCGCGGTGGCGGCACCCCCTATGGCGCCTCCCACCACGCCGGCACCAACCGCCAGCCCCTGTCCCAGGACGAGAGCGCGCTGTGCCGCGCCCTGGGCAGCCGGGTGGCCGAATTGGCCCGCAAGCTGGCCGCCTGAGGGAGGAGCATGGTGATCGACAATCTCGCCACAAAGCTGTATTGGGCGCGCCGCCTCACCTGGTGGAGCTACGCCCTCTATGTAGTCTGCATGCTCACTGGCGGCTATCTGCGGGGTACGCCCTGGAGCCTGCTGATCATTGCCACCCTGCCCCTGCTGCTGTTGCTGCCGGGCATGGCCCGGGAAAACTACAAAAGCCTGTCCATGCTGTGCTTTCTCACCCTGTTCTACTTCACCGTGATCGTGCTCAATCTGTGGTCTCCCAACAGGGTTTTCCTGGATTGGCTGTCACTGGCGCTGATCAGCGTGCTGTTCTGCGCGGCGATGATGTTCAGCCGCTGGAAGCAGCACCAGGTGATGTCGGCCTACCATCAGTCAATGAATGACCACCAGGGAAATCAACCATGAGCAAGGAAAAGCCCGGAATACTGCGCCGTGCGCTGGGCGCCATCGGCAAGTTCTTCACCGTGGTGCGCTGGCTGATCAACACGGTGTTTCTGTTGGTCGTCGTCGTGCTGCTGGTGAACCTGTTCGGACAAAGCGCCAAACCCCTGCCCCCCCAGGCCGCCCTCACCCTGATACCCAGTGGTCGCCTGGTGGAGCAGCGCAGCTACACCGACCCCCTCACCCAACTGCTGCAGCAGAGCTCGGCCCACGACGCCGAAACCCCGGTCCGCGATCTGGTGGAAGCCATCGACAGCGCCGCCGGCGACCCCCGCATCACCAGTCTCGTTCTGGAACTCAATCATCTGGTGAGCGGCGGCATCAGCAAGCTCGAGGAGGTTGGCGCGGCCCTGACCCGCTTCCGGCAGAGCGGCAAGCCGGTGGTGGCGGTATCGGACAACTACACCCAGGAACAGTACTACCTGGCCAGCTTCGCCGATGAAATCCACCTCAACCCCATGGGCGGGGTGCTGCTCACCGGCTACGGCTACTATGGCACCTACCTGAAATCCGCCGCGGACAAGCTGCGCATCAATTTCCATGTGTTTCGCGCCGGCGACTACAAGAGCGCGGTGGAGCCGTTCACCCGGGACGACATGTCGGAGGAAACCCGGGAAAACACCCGCGAATGGCTCGATGAACTGTGGGGCGCCTATACCCACCAGGTGGAGATGGCCCGGGGCCTGAAACGGGGCGCCATCGACCGCTACATCGACAGTTTCCGCGAGCGGCTTACGCCCCTTGGAGGCGACCTGGCGCAACTGGCCCTGGACAGCGGCCTGGTGGACAGCCTGTCCTCCCGCCCCCAGATCAACCGGCGGCTGGCGGAGCTGGCGGGTCGCGACGAGGACGGCTATCTGGGTATTAGCCACAAAACCTATCTCACCCATCTGCGCCTGCCGCGCCTGGACCGGAGCGCCGAGCGCAAGGCGGACCAGATCGGCCTGATCGTCGCCAGCGGCACCATTCTCGACGGCGATCACCCCGATGGCAGCATCGGCGGCGACACCCTGGCGGCGCTGCTGGAGCGGGCCCGCAAGGACGATAGCCTGCGGGCCCTGGTGCTGCGTATCGACAGCCCCGGTGGCAGCGCCTTCGCCTCCGAGGTGATTCGCAACCAACTGCTGGAAACCCGCCAGACCCTGCCGGTGATCGTCTCCATGGGCTCCCTGGCCGCCTCCGGCGGCTACTGGATAGCCGCCGACGCCCACGAGATCTGGGCCATGCCCACCACACTCACCGGCTCCATCGGTGTCTACGGAATCGTGCCCACCTTCGAGGACAGCCTGGCGGCGCTGGGAATCCACAGCGATGGCGTCGGCACCACGCCCCTGTCGGGGGTGGGTCGTCTCGACCGCCCCCTGGGGGAGGATGGCGAGGCGCTGATCCAGTTGGGTGTCAACCACATCTACCAGCGCTTCATCACCCTGGTGGCCGAAGGCCGCGCCATGGACCCCAGCCAGGTCGAGCCCATCGCCGGAGGCCGGATCTGGACCGGTCGCCAGGCCCACAACCTGGGGCTGGTGGACAGGCTCGGCACCCTGGACGACGCCATTGCCTCGGCGGCGGCGCGGGCTGGCCTGGAAACCTGGCGCGTCAAACCCATTCAGCGGCCCCTCGGTTTTCAGGAACAACTGCTCAGGCAAATGGCCGGTAGCGCCGTGGGCTGGCTCCCCGACGCCCTGACAAGCCGGTGGTCCCTGCCCGCGCCGCTGGCGCGACTGGCCACGGAACTCAGTGCCACCTTGGGCCCGCTGCACGACCGCCAGGGGCTCTATCTGCAGTGCTTCGGCTGCACCCAACCATGAGAAGTCAGCATGCCTTGTCGTTCCACCCGCTCACTGCTACTCACCGCCATCCTGTTGAGCCCGCTGCTGTCGGCCATGCCTGACGCCCTGGCCGACAGCCTGACTCCACAGGCCCGGGAAGCCGGACTCGTCGATGTGTCGGCGCGGATTCCCGGGCTGGTGCTGGATGTGCGCTACGCCACCACCGACAACTTCGCCGGCGAGGCAGTCTATCCGGCCCCCCGCTGCTGGCTGCAAGAACCGGTGGCCGAGCGCCTCGCCCGGGTGCAGGGGGACCTCGAGGGCCAGGGCCTGGGTCTCAAGGTGTTCGACTGTTATCGGCCCTTTTCCGTGCAGGAGCGATTCTGGGCTCTGGTGCCGGACGATCGCTATGTGGGCAGGCCGGTGCGCGGCGAGGACGGCAGCCCCGTGGAAGGCTCCCGTCACAACCGTGGCGCCGCCGTGGATGTCAGCCTGGTGCACCTCGCCAGCGGCGAGGCGCTGGCGATGCCCACCGATTACGACGACTTCAGCGAACGGGCGGCGGCCGACCACGATGATGGCCTGGAACCGCGGGTCATCGCCAACCGCGACACCCTGATCGCCGCCATGGCCGCCCACGGCTTCCAGGTTTTGCCCTCGGAATGGTGGCACTTCGACGCCGAGGGGTGGGAGCAGTATCCGCTGCTGGATATCGAGTTGCGGTGAAGCGTTGGGGCTGACGTCTGATGTCTGACGTCTGACGTCTGACGTCTGACGTCTGACGCCAGGATGGATCTCGGTTTGGCCGGCCATGGCGCGCAACCAAAGCCAGGAGATCCCTGTGATCAGCCCGGGCGGGACGCTTTAGCGTCGGACGTCAGACCCCTCTATCCCGATACCGGCGCGGCGACATCCCTGTCCACTGGCGGAAGGCGCGGCTGAAGGAGCGGGCTTCCGAGAAGCCCACGAAGGCGGAAACCTCCTCCACGGACAAGCGCTCCTGAATCAGCTTGCGAATGGCGGTTTCGCGGCGAATGTCGTCCTTGATCTTCTGATAGCTGGTGCCGCCGGCCTTGAGCTGGCGATAGAGGCTCTGGGCCCCCATGCCCAGTTGCGCCGCCAGTTCGTCGAGACTGGGAAACACCAGACCCTCGTCGCTACCGGACTCGATGATGCGTTCCACCTGGCGCTCCAGACTGCTGTCACTGCCGGGAATGGTCATCACATCGGCGGGCGCGTTGCGCACGAAATAGCCCACCTCGCCGCGACCGCGCACCAGGGGCTTGTCCAGGTAGGTGGCATCGAAGATCAGGGCATTGCGGGGCTGGGAAAATGCCAGCTTGCCGGGAAACATCACCTGCAATTCGCCGTGGTGGGCGGGGCGGGGAAAGGAGAAACGGGTTTCCCTCAGGCGAATGGCCTCGCCGATGTACCAACTGGGGAAGCGGTGCCAGATCACCAGCAGAAATTCCCGCAGGAAGTGCTCGGGATCCAGATGCGGCGCACGATGCTCGATGGAGAGCACCGCGGTGGCTCCGACGGTGGACACCGACATCGCCACGTCGTCGCTGAGCAGCCGATAGAAATCCACCGCCTTCTCCAGCAAATCCCCCAGGGTGCGCCCCTGGCTCACCAGGTCGCACATGAGGCGAAAGGCGCCAACCCGACAGGGCCTCGCGCTGAAACCCATGAACTCGTCGTCCAGCGCCAACTGGACGCTCTTGAACAATCGCGCCACCTGATCGGTGTGGATCCTGCGGCTTGGATCGCTGGTGATGGCGGGGTTGATCCCGGCGCGGGCGAGCAACAACCCGGGGTTGCCGCCCCGCTGACGAATGGCCGTCAGGGAGGCGAGTACATGGTGCATGCAGATGGTTGCCACTGGACCCTCCCCTGCGTCCGTTCCGGTGACTATTTGCCTTGAACCAGGTGTTCGATGGTGATTATATGATGTTTTATGTGCTTTTTGCTGATCGAATCCGCCCTTCCATTCTTCCCGGCCTATGGTTATGGTTTCGCGCCTTCCGTTACAATGGCCCGCTGGCGTGGGGGCGAGGGTTGCCAGTTATCCCATCGCCCTTCAGACAAACCGCAGTTATCTCCACAGGGAGCATTGATCCATGACCGAGTTTTCCAGCAACACCCTCAACGACTGGCGCCAGGCCGCCGAAAAGGAATTGAAGGGCCGTTCACCGGACGAACTGGTGTGGGAAACCCCGGAAGGCATCCCCGTCAAGCCCCTGTACACCGCCGAGGACCTGCAGGGCCTGGCGTTTCAGGACAACTTGCCCGGCTTCGCCCCTTTCAAGCGCGGCCCCCGCGCCACCATGTACAGCGCCCGACCCTGGACGGTGCGCCAGTACGCCGGCTTCTCCACCGCCGAGGAATCCAACGCCTTCTACAAGCGCAATCTCGCCGCCGGTCAGCAGGGCCTGTCGGTGGCCTTCGACCTGGCCACCCACCGGGGCTATGACTCCGATCACGAGCGGGTGGTGGGCGATGTCGGCAAGGCCGGTGTCGCCATCGACACCGTCGAGGACATGAAAATCCTGTTCGGCGACATCCCCCTCGACCAGGTCTCGGTGTCCATGACCATGAACGGCGCCGTGCTGCCGGTGATGGCCATGTATATCGTCGCCGCCGAGGAGCAGGGGGTGACGCCAGACAAGCTGGCGGGCACCCTGCAGAACGATATCCTCAAGGAATTCATGGTGCGCAACACCTATATCTACCCCCCCGCTCCCTCCATGCGCATCGTCTCCGACATCATCGGCTTCACCGCCGACCATATGCCCAAGTTCAACTCCATCTCCATTTCCGGTTACCACATGCAGGAGGCGGGCGCCACCAATGTGCAGGAGCTGGCCTTCACCATCGCCGACGGCATCGAGTATGTGCGCACCGCCATCGAGAGTGGCCTGGATGTGGACAAGTTCGCCCCCCGGCTGTCGTTCTTCTTCGCCATCGGCATGAACTTCTTCATGGAGATCGCCAAACTGCGGGCCGCCCGCATCCTGTGGGCGACCCTCATGAAGGAGAAGTTCAATCCCCGGAATCCCCAGTCCCTGATGCTGCGCACCCACTGCCAGACCTCCGGTGTGAGCCTGACCAGCAAGGATCCCTACAACAACATCATGCGCACCACCATCGAGGCCATGTCGGCGGTGCTCGGCGGTACCCAGTCTCTCCACACCAACGCCTTCGACGAGGCCCTGGCGCTGCCCACGGATTTTTCCGCCCGCATCGCCCGCAACACCCAGCTGGTGATCCAGGAGGAGACCGGCATCACCAAGGTGGTGGATCCCCTGGCCGGCTCCTACTACATCGAAAGCCTCACCGATCAGTTGGCGAAGGAGGCCCGCAAGCTCATCGACGAGGTGGAGGACATGGGCGGCATGACCCGCGCCGTGGAATCCGGCATGCCCAAGCTGCGCATCGAGGAGGCCGCCGCCCAGCGCCAGGCGCGCATCGACCGCGGCGAGGAAGTGATCGTCGGCGTCAACAAGTACCAGCTCGAGGTCGAGCCGCAAATCGATGTGCTGGACATCGACAACACCAAGGTTCGCGAAAGCCAGATCAATCGACTGACCCAGGTGCGCGCCGGGCGCGACAACGCCGCCTGCCAGGCCGCCCTCGACCGGCTCACCGCCGCCGGCGAATCCGGCGAGGGCAACCTGCTGGCCCTCGCCGTCGACGCCGCCCGCCAGCGCGCTTCGGTGGGAGAAATCTCCGACGCCCTGGAAAAATGCTGGGGCCGGCACCGCGCCCAGCAACGCACCATCAGCGGCGTGTACGGCGCCGCCTACGAGGGGGACGCCATGTTCAAATCCATTCAGGAACAGGTCGAGGCCTTCGCCGAAAAGCACGGCCGCCGCCCACGCATGCTGGTGGCCAAGATGGGCCAGGACGGTCACGACCGCGGCGCCAAGGTGATCGCCACCGCCTTCGCCGATATCGGCTTCGATGTGGATATCAGCCCCATGTTCCAGACCCCCGAGGAAGCCGCCCGCCAGGCGGTGGAAAACGATGTCCATATCGTCGGCGTGTCCTCCCTGGCCGCCGGCCACAAGACCCTGGTGCCGCAACTCATCGACGCCCTGAAAAAAGAGGGTGGAGACGATATCCTGGTGGTCTGCGGCGGCGTCATTCCGCCCCAGGACTACGACATGCTCAAGGGCTTCGGCGTGGCGGCGGTGTACGGTCCCGGCACCAACATCCCCCAGGCCGCCAGCGAGGTGCTGGCCCTGATCAACAAGCACTGACCGCCAATAACACAGCCTGCAGGAATCATCACCATGCACGAGATTGTCCAGCAACTGGAAGAAAAACGCCGCAAGGCCCGCCTCGGTGGCGGGCAGCAACGCATCGAGGCCCAGCATGCCAAGGGCAAGCTGAGCGCCCGGGAGCGCATCGAGCTGTTGCTCGATCCCGGCTCCTTCGAGGAGTGGGACATGTTCGTGGAGCACCGCTGCACCGACTTCGGCATGGACGAGGAGCATATCCCCGGGGACGGGGTGGTGACCGGCTACGGCACCCTCAACGGCCGCCTGGTGTTCGTGTTCAGTCAGGACTTCACCGTGTTCGGCGGCTCCCTGTCGGAGACCCACGCCGAGAAAATCTGCAAGATCATGGATCAGGCCATGAAAGTGGGTGCTCCGGTGATCGGCCTCAACGACTCCGGCGGCGCCCGCATCCAGGAGGGTGTTGCCTCCCTCGGTGGCTACGCCGATGTGTTCCAGCGCAATGTCATGGCCTCGGGGGTGATTCCGCAGATCTCCATGATCATGGGGCCCTGCGCCGGCGGCGCCGTGTACTCGCCCGCCATGACCGACTTCATTTTCATGGTCAAGGACACGTCCTACATGTTCGTGACCGGACCGGAAGTGGTGAAAACCGTCACCCACGAGACCGTCACCGCCGAGCAACTGGGTGGCGCCATCACCCACACCAGCAAGTCCGGGGTCGCCGACCTTGCCTTTGAAAATGATGTCGAAGCACTGCTGATGCTGCGCCGCTTCGTCAACTACCTGCCGGCCAACAACCGTGAGAAGCCTCCGGTGTGGCCCACCGACGACCGTTCCGACCGCCTGGAAATGTCCCTCGACACCCTGGTGCCCGACGACACCAACAAGCCCTATGACATGAAGGAGTTGATCCTCAAGATTGGCGACGAACACGAGTTTTTCGAGATTCAGCCCGATTACGCCAAGAATATCGTGGTGGGCTTCATTCGCATGGAAGGCACCACCGTCGGCGTGGTGGCCAATCAGCCCATGGTGCTGGCGGGCTGCCTGGATATCGACTCGTCGAAAAAGGCCGCCCGCTTTGTGCGTTTCTGCGATGCCTTCAATATTCCCATCCTCACCCTGGTGGATGTACCCGGCTTCATGCCCGGCACCAGCCAGGAGTATGGCGGCATCATCAAGCACGGCGCCAAGCTGCTCTATGCCTACGCCGAGTGCACCGTGCCCAAGGTCACGGTCATCACCCGCAAGGCCTACGGCGGCGCCTATGATGTGATGAGTTCCAAGCACCTGCGGGGCGATGTCAACTTCGCCTGGCCCTCGGCTGAAATCGCCGTGATGGGCCCCAAGGGCGCGGTGGAGATCATCTTCCGCAAGGATATCGGCGATGCCGACAAGATCGCCGCCCGCACCGAGGAATACCGCCTCAAGTTCGCCAATCCCTTTATCGCCGGCAAGCGGGGCTTCATCGACGATGTGATCATGCCCCACGAAACCCGCAAGCGGGTGTGCCGCTCCCTGGCCATGCTGCGGGAGAAGAAAGTGGAGAATCCCTGGCGCAAGCACGGCAATATTCCACTTTGAGCTGAGTTTTCAGTTTTCAGTTTTCAGTTTTCAGTTTTCAGTTTTCAGTTTTCAGTTTTCAGTTTTCAGGGAGTCAGGCACGGATGCAGGATTTCACCAAATTGGGTGTATGGGGCAAGGCCCATTCACTT
>JBJHDJ010000065.1:0-9601 GCA_050486485.1 Porticoccaceae bacterium | reverse complement strand
TAGTGACCAGGGCCATGCCGATAAAATCCCGTATCCGCACCATTCCCCATTACCCCAAGCCGGGGGTGATGTTCCGCGACATCACCACCCTGCTGAAGGATGCCGAGGGTTTCTCCCTCACCGTCAATCGCCTGGCCGACCGCTACCGGGACGCGCCCCTGGATGTGGTGGCGGGCATCGAGGCCCGTGGTTTCATCCTGGGTGCGGCGCTGGCCCATGCCCTGGGTCGCGGTTTCGTGCCCATCCGCAAGCGGGGCAAGCTACCGGGCCGGACCCTCACCGCCCAGTACAGCCTGGAATACGGGGTGGACAGCATCGAGATCCATGTGGACGCCATCGAGCCGGGTCAGCGAGTGCTGCTGGTGGACGACCTGATCGCCACCGGCGGCACCGCCCTGGGGGCGGTGGAATTGATCCATGGCAGCGGCGGGGTGATTCACGAGTGCTGTTTCATCGTCGAACTGCCGGACCTGGGTGGCGGCGCGCGACTGCGGGAGAGCGGGTTGGCGTACCACGCCCTCACCAGTTTCGAAGGGGAGTAGGCAGGGCCGCGCCGCCCGCGGGCGGCGCGGCGGGCAATCAGTTCTGAGCGACCCAGTCGCCGTCCTCGGTGCGGCAGGCGGTGCCGTAGACCTTCTCCGGGCGGCCGCCGATCACGGCGTCCACGGTGTATTCCCGGCAGGGGCCGCTGGCGGTGTTGTAGGTACGGGTGGGCACCACCGTGTACTCGTTGCCGGTATCCGGGTTGCGCCACTGGGAGGGCACCCCGGTGCGGACATTTTCGAGGGTCTGGGCGGTTTTCATGCGGTCGACCTCGTCCATGGATTGTCCGACACTGCCGCCGATGTGGGCGCCGAGCATGGTGCCGGCGATGATGGCGGCGGTGCGCCCGCGACCGCCGCCCACCTGGGAACCCAGCACCCCGCCGAGAACCCCGCCGATGACCATGCCGGCCTGTTCGTTGGGTCCCTGCTGCGTGGTGCATCCGCCCAGGGTCAGGGCACTGGCGGCCACCAGGATGGTCAGCATGCTTGCTTTCATATCGGGTTGCTCCTCGTTGTTGGACATTCCCAAGTGTAGAACATCGAAACTCTGCTCGGTTCCTGGGCCTGATCGTACTGACATCAACGGTTCGGCGACAAGCGGGTTGACCCCCGGGTGTAAACCCGTGGGGGTTAGTCCTACACTGCCTGCATCACCCAGGACGGAGGCATCAGCCTGGGGCAAGGCACGATGGGGGCGAATGGCGCCCGGTCCAGGGACATCGCGCTGAAAGGACCGGGTTCCCGGCATGGGCTTTCGAGCCTCTTGGCTGGCGCGGTTTCTCGCTCCGGCGAGATTGTCCCGGGACGGTGGCGCGGCTTTCAATTTCACCCCGGAGTGGCTAGTATCGTCATCCTTTGAGCTAGCTGGCCTCATGGGCGAAAGCGAGAAATAAACACACCACCACGCAACTGCCGGTCAACGGCGGGTGGGTGGGCAATTCCCGGATGGAGAGGTCCATGGCACAAGAAGTCATCGCAATCATCGGCGGCACCGGCGCCCTGGGAACTGGCCTGGCGCGGCGCTGGAGCGCGGCGGGCTACCGGGTGATCATTGGTTCCCGCACCCAGGAAAAAGCCGATGAAGCCCTCGCGGATCTGAGGGCGGTGATGGCGGAGCGCGGCCAGTCCGATTTGCAGGTGAGCGCCATGGAGAATCTGGCCGCCGCCCAGGCCGCCGATATCGTCACCCTGACAGTGCCCTTTGCCCATCACCGATCCACCCTGGAGGGCCTTGCCCCGGCCCTGCGGGGCAAGATCCTCATCGATGTCACCGTGCCCCTGATGCCCCCCAAGGTGGGCACCGTGCAGTTGCCTCCCGAGGGTTCGGCGGGCGCCGCCGCCCAGCGGCTGCTGGGGGACGGGGTGCGTGTGGTGTCCGCCTTCCAGAATGTCGCCGCCCACCACCTGCAGGAAGGGCACGGCCTGGACTGCGATGTGCTGGTGTCCGGCGACGACAAGGAAGCGCGGGAAAAGGCCATCGAGCTGGTGCGTGCGGTGGGCATGCGCGGCTTCCACGCCGGTCCCATCGCCAACGCCGCGGCCGCCGAGGCGCTGACCTCGGTGATCATCACCATCAATCGCGCCCACAAGTGCCACGCCGGCATTCGCATCACCGGCCTGGCGGAATGACAGTCGGAGCCGGATCAGCCATGGCCGTCGAGCATGCCACCCAGTCCGGTCCCGCCATCTGGGCTATCGTGCCCGTCAAGGGCGCCAGTCAGGGCAGCAAGCAGCGTCTCGCCTCCTCCCTGGACGGTCCCGTCCGGGCGGCTCTCAGCCACGCCATGCTGGAGGATGTGCTCGACCAGTTGTGTCGGGTCGAGGCCCTGCGGGGGGTTGTGCTGGTGAGCAGCGACAAGGGGTTGAAGGCCCTGGAGAGCCGCTATCCGGTCAGTGTTTTTCCCGAGCCCGCCGACAACCATGACGGCCTCAATGGCGCCGTGGCCGCTACTGCCCGCCATCTCGCCAGCCAGGGCGCGGACACCGTGCTGGTGGTCCATGGCGACCTGCCACTGCTCAGTGCCGTTGACATCGAGCGGCTGGTGACGCGCCATGGCGAAGGTGGCCCGGGCCGCGTGTCCCTGGTGCCCGATGCCCGTAGCGATGGCACCAATGCCCTGATAGTCACGCCCCCCACGGCCCTGCCGTTCGCCTACGGCCCCGGCAGCTTCGCTCGCCATCGCCGCCTCGCCCTGGGTCGGGGACTGGCGGTGGAGGTCTGTCAATTCCCCGGTCTGGCCCTGGATATCGATACCCCGGATGATCTGGGCGAACTGGCCCGGATGTGCCGGGAGGACCCGGCCCTGGGGGAGCGGCGCAGTTGCCGCCTGCTGGCGGATCTCGATGCGCCGCCGGTCGCGGTCGCTTCCTGCCGGTGACCGCCATGAATGGATATTTTGCCGACCCCGCGACCGCGACCCCACTCGACATGGGCGGATTGCCGACCCGCGAGCAGGCCCTGGCGCTGCTGGAGGTCGACCATCTCGATGGCCTGATGCAGCGTGCCGCCACACTGCGGGACCAGGGCCACCGCAATGTGGTGACCTATTCCCGCAAGGTGTTCATTCCCCTTACCCACCTGTGTCGGGATGTGTGCCACTACTGCACCTTCGCCAAAACCCCAAAACGCATCCCCCAGGCCTACATGAGCGTGGAACAGGTACTGGAGCTGGCCCGGCAGGGCGCGCGCCAGGGTTGCAAGGAGGCTCTGTTCACCCTGGGGGAAAAGCCCGAGCTGCGCTACCGCGCCGCCCGCGAGGCCCTGGATGAGATGGGCTTTGCCACCACTCTCGACTATGTCGCCCATGTGGCCAGGATTGTCCACGACGAGACCGGTCTGCTGCCCCATATCAACGCCGGCAACATGACGGCGGAGGAGATCGAGCGGCTGCGGCCGGTGTCCGCCTCCATGGGCATCATGCTGGAGTCCGCCTCGGCGCGACTGTGCGGCAAGGGCATGCCCCATTATGGCTCCCCCGACAAGGAGCCCGCGGTGCGCTTGCACACCCTGGAGCTGGCGGGAGAGGCGAGGGTGCCTTTTACCTCGGGCATCCTTATCGGCATCGGCGAAACCCGGCGCGAGCGGATCGAGTCCCTGTTGGAACTGCGGGACTTGCACCAGCGCCACGGCCACTTGCAGGAAATCATCATTCAGAATTTCCGCGCCAAGCCCAGCACCCTCATGGCCAAGGCCCCGGAGCCGGACCTGGACGACCTGTTGTGGACCATCGCCGTGGCGCGCATCCTGTTCGGTCCCGCCATGAATATCCAGGCGCCCCCCAACCTCAGCGACAGCGGCGTGCTGCCGCGCCTGGTGGACGCGGGCATCAACGACTGGGGCGGCGTGTCGCCGGTGACCCCGGACTTCGTCAATCCCGAGGCACCCTGGCCCCACCTCAAGTTGCTGGCGGAGGAAACCCGCAAGGCCGGGAAGCACCTGGAGGAGAGGCTCACCATCTACCCGGCCTTCGTGGCGGGGGCGGATACCTGGCTGGATGCCGCCCTGCGCCCGGCGGTATTGCGCCTGGTGGATGGCGAGGGATTGGCCCGTAGCGACGACTGGGAAACCGGCGCCCCCACGCCGCCGCCAGCGGATCTCCTGGCCATGCTGCCGGGGGCCAGCGACCCGACTCCTCACCACTTTTCCCGCCACCTTCCCCGCCACTTTCCCCGGCCAAGCGCCGAAGTGGTGGCCCTGGTGGAGCGTGCCCGCCAGGGTGAGCGACTTGACGAATCGGAGGTAGAGCGCCTGTTCCAGGCCCGTGGCGACGAGGTCGCCCATATCTGCGCCGCCGCCGATGCCCTGCGCCGCGAGCTGTGCGGCGACCGGGTGAGCTTCGTGGTCACCCGCAACATCAACTACACCAATATCTGCACCTACCGCTGCCAGTTCTGCGCCTTTTCCAAGGGCAAGGCCAGCGAGAACTTGCGGGGCAAGCCCTACGACCTGGATCAGGGAGAGATCGCCCGGCGCACATTGGAAGCCTGGCAGCGGGGCGGTACCGAGGTGTGCATGCAGGGGGGCATCCACCCGGAGTACAACGGTCAGACCTATCTGGATATCTGCCGCACCGTCAAGGATGCCTGCCCCGGCATCCATATCCACGCCTTCTCGCCCCTGGAGGTGTTCCAGGGGGCGGCCACCCTGGGCATATCCGTGGAGGAATTTCTGCGGCGCCTGCGGGACGCCGGGCTCGGTTCCCTGCCGGGCACCGCCGCCGAGGTGCTGGACGAGGAGGTGCGCGCCATCCTGTGCCCGGACAAGGTGAACACCGATCAGTGGTTGCAGGTGATCGAGACTGCCCACCGGGTGGGCCTCGGAACCACCGCCACCATCATGTTCGGCCATGTGGACAGGCCCATCCACTGGGCCAGGCACCTGTTGCGCATCCGCGACCTGCAGGCAAGAACCGGCGGCTTCACCGAGTTCGTGCCGCTGCCGTTCGTGGCCGCCGAGGCGCCCCTCTATCGCAAGGGCAAGGCCCGCAAGGGGCCCACCTTCCGGGAGTGTCTGCTGATGCACGCGGTGGCACGGCTGGTGCTCAACCCCCTCATTACCAATATCCAGGCTTCCTGGGTGAAGATGGGCGCCGAAGGGGTGGTGGCGTGTCTCAATGCCGGGGTCAACGACCTGGGGGGCACCCTGATGAACGAGTCCATCACCACCGCCGCCGGCGCCAGCCACGGCCAGGAGACTTCTCCCCGGGAGATGATCGAGCGCATCCGCCGCGCCGGACGCCAACCCTGGCAGCGCACCACCCTCTACGAGTCCGCCAGCGAGGAGCGCCAACGGGCCGGCCTCGAGGCACCGGCCCTGGCCCCGGTGGTCAATTCCCTGGTGGACCGCAAGGGGGCGAAGCGGACCAGCCGCATCGATGCCCTCGATATTTCCCACTGAGTCATGACGCCTCGCTACTTTTTTCAGAGGTTCCCTAGCTGAATCATGGCCGAACTCAGCCTGTTCGCTCCCGAGCGCTTCCCACTGATCCAGCCGGGCCAACCCCTGGTGCCCGTCATCGCCGATGTCCTGGCAGCCACCGGCTTCGAACTGGCGGACGGGGATATTCTGGTGCTGGCCCAGAAGATCGTCTCCAAGTCCGAGAACCGCTTTCTCGACCTCGCCACCGTGCAGCCCGGGGACAGCGCCCGGGAACATGCCGCCACTTGCCTGAAGGACCCGCGCTTCGTGCAGGCGGTGCTGGACGAGAGCAGCGCCGTGGTGCGTTGCGTGCCCAATGTGTTGATCGTGCGCCACCGCCTGGGCTTTACCCTCGCCAATGCCGGCATCGACCAGTCCAATATCGAGGCCGGGGGGCGGGAGATGGTGCTGTTGCTGCCCCGTGACCCGGATCACAGCGCCGCCCGGCTGCGGCAACAACTGCGGGACAGCCTGGGGGTGGCCGTGGGGGTGGTGATCAGCGACAGCTTTGGTCGCCCCTGGCGGCTGGGCACCACCGGGGTGTGCATCGGCTGCGCTGGGGTGGAACCGATCCGCGACCAGCGGGGCCAGCGGGACCTCCATGGCCGCACCTTGCAGGTGACGCAGCCGGCCATCGGCGACCAGATCGCCGGCGCCGCCTGCCTGTTGATGGGGGAGGCCGCCGAGGGGCGACCCCTGGTGGTGATGCGGGGCTTCCCCACCATCGCCGACAACAGGCCGGCCACCGAACTGCTACGCGCTGGCGACGAGGATCTGTTCCGATGATCCCGCCGGAAGAGATGGCCGACAACCAGGGCTCTGTCTCCACCGGCGCCATCCTCGCCCTGTGTGGCGGCGTCGGGGGCGCCAAGCTGGCCTTGGGGCTGAGCCGGGTGCTGCCCCCGGAGCGGCTCACCATCGCCGTCAATACCGGCGACGATTTCGTTCACTACGGTCTGCCCATCTGCCCCGACCTCGACACGGTGATGTATACCCTGGCGGGGGTGGCCAACAGCAACCAGGGCTGGGGCCGGGAAGGGGAGAGCTGGAACGCCTTCGACACCCTGAAAACCCTGGGTGGTGAAACTTGGTTCCAGCTAGGCGACCGGGATCTGGCCGTGCATCTGCGGCGCCGCGCCCTGCTGGATGGCGGCGCCACCCTCAGCGAAGTCACCGCCAGCCTGTGCGCCGCCTTCGCCATAAGCCACCGGGTGGTGCCGATGAGTGACCAGCGGGTCGGCACCCTGGTGGAAACCGCCGAGGGGGTGCTGCCCTTCCAGCACTATTTCGTGCGCGAGCAGTGCCGTCCGGCCATCAGCGGCTATCGTTTCGACGGGGTGGAGCGGGCGGCGCCGAGCCCGGGGCTGGCCGCCGCCCTGGCGGACCCCCAACTCGCCGCCATCGTCATCTGTCCGTCCAACCCCTGCGTGAGCGTGAGTCCCATTCTGGCATTGCCGGGGGTGAGGGAGGCGATCAGCGCCAGCGGCGTCCCGGTGATCGCCGTGTCCCCCTTCGTGGGGGGGAGGGCCCTCAAGGGGCCGGCGGCGAAGATGTTCGCTGAACTGGGGCTGTCCGTCAGTCACCAGGGGATCGCCGACTTCTACGGCGACCTGTTGCATACCCTGGTGGTGGACAGCCGCGACAGCGGCGAGCCACTGCATGCCCGCTGCGCGGTGCGCCACTGCAACACGGTGATGAACAGTCTGGAGGACCGGGAGGCCCTGGCGCGGGAATGCCTGGCGCTGGCGGGGTGTTGAGAGGGTAGGGCCCCCCCCAAAAAAGCCCCCGGCTGCGTCAATCCAGTTGTATCTGTATATGGAAGGTGCTGCCCACATCTACATCGGAGGTCACCGCCATCTGCCCCTTGTGGTGCTCGGTGATGATGAAATAGGAGAAGGACAGGCGCTTGCTGGCGTCGTAGTGGTGGTCGTCGGGGCTGTTGAAGAATGGCTCGAAAATGTACTTCTGCTCATCGTAGGTGAGCCCCACCCCATTGTGGGACACCTTGATCCACAGGGCGTCGTAGCATTCCTTCATTTCCACCCGGATGCGCGGCGCCTGGCCCTCCCGGCCGGTGGCGTCCGCCAGGGCGTGGCAGGCGTGGCGGAACAGGCTGAGGAATACCTGCTGCAGCTCAGAGGCGTAGCAGGGCAAGGGGGGCAGGCCGTCCTCGATATCCTTTTCGATGGCGATGTCGCGAAAGCGCAACTTGCCGGGCACCGAGATCACATCGGCGGCCAGGGCCAGGCTGTGGGCCATGATGCCCACCACATCCTCGGGGCGCTTTTCGGCGCTGCCGGCACCGGCGAAGGTCAGCAGGTTGCTGATGATGGCCGAGGCCTGCTGCCCCTTTTCCGCGGCGTCCTCCAGCAGTCCGTTGAGGGTCGCCAGGGTTTGCGGGTCGCCCGTCAGGCAGCCGTTGCCATTCACCGTCGAGCGCACCTTGCCGACATCGTCGAGGATGGCGCGCAGGGGCGTGTTGATGTCGTGGGCCATGTTGGAGGCCAGCTCCCCCAGTGATGACATCTTGTCCCGCTGGATGAGCATGTTCTCGGTCAGCACCCGCTGGCTGACATCGTCGATGAGGATCACCACGCCCGGGTCCACCTGATCCTGCAACGGGTAAATGACGATATCGAAGTGGTAGCGTCCCCGCTGGCTGTGCTTGATGGTCACGGGTTTGTTGTCCGCCAGGGCCTTGTCGATCTGGTCGGGGGAGACGGTGATGGTGGGGTACACCTCCCACAGGTTGCCGCCGATGGCGCTATCGGTGGCGACACCGGCGATTTCCTCGGCGCGCTTGTTCCACTGGGTGACGCGGCCATCGGGCTTGAGGCCAACCAGCATCAGGGGCATCGACTCGAGGATGCTCTTGATGTAGCTCTCCGAGGCGCGCAGGCGGGCGGTGGTTTCGCGGTGCTCCCGGGCTTCGTTTTCCAGCAGTTGGTTGGTCTGCTTGAGCAACTCGTTGGATTCGTTGAGGGTGGCGGTGCGCTCCCGGACGCGTACTTCCAGGTCGTCGCGAATGGCCTTGAGGGCGCGGTTGGAGCGCCGCACCTGGCGGTGGGTGAAATACAGTTTCAGCAGCACCAGGCTGAGTATCAGAATCAGCATGCTGCTGGAGAAGTTGGCGATGTACTGCCAGTTGGTGCGGCCCTGCTCGTCCCTGAAGTAATAGTCGATCAGGTTGGCGTTGGCCGCCTGGCTGTAGCAGAAAATGATCAGGGAGGCAGGCAGGAGTTTGGTCATGTCGGTGATCGTGGTTGCTGTGCTGTGGGGCGAGGTCCCGTACCCCGCGCCGAGAGGGAGGGGAGTATAGCCCGATTGCCTCCCGATGGGGGTGTGACCGGCGATATCCAGGGAAAGTTCTCCCCATTCAGGGAAGTTATCGCATTCAGGGAAGCTCTCGCCATTCAGGGAAGTTCTCGCTATCCAGGGAAAGCTCTCGCCAGGCACGCCGGACTGGGTTGGCCCCCGGCTAGCGGGTAGAATGGCCGCACCGACAACCTCCCTTACGCCCATGACCGATTCCCCATCAGCCAGTTACGACCCCGCCCTGACCGGCTCCCCGGCGGCGGGCCTGTTCGGTATCGCCACCACCCTGGACGACAGCCGCCTGGCGCTGATCCCCGTGCCCTGGGAAGCGACCACCTCCTACGGCAATGGCGCCTCCCGGGGACCAGAGGCCATCCGCCTGGCCAGCCCGCAACTGGACCTGTTCATACGCGGACTGGATAACCACTATCGCCAGGGTTTCCACCTGCTGGAACCCTGCGACGATATCGTCGAACTGAACGCCCATGCCAAGCCCCTGGCCGAGGCGGTGCAGGAACACCTCGAACAGCACGGCAACCTCGCCGGTCGTCCGGATCTGGAGGATGCCCGGGAGCAGGTGAACGCCGCCTCCCAGCGGGTCAACGAGCGGATCTACAGCCAGTGCCGGGAACTGGACCAGGCCGGCAAGCTGTTCGCCCTGGTGGGGGGCGACCACTCCAGCCCCTTCGGCCAGATCCGCTATCTGGCGGAAAAGCACCGGGGGGATTTCGGCATCTTGCATATCGACGCCCACCACGACCTGCGGGACGGCTACCAAGGGTTTCGTCACTCCCACGCCTCCATCTTCCACAATGTGATGGGC
>JBJHDJ010000064.1:0-9688 GCA_050486485.1 Porticoccaceae bacterium | reverse complement strand
AGGCGGATCCGCACTCCGCGTTGCCACTTCTCGACAGGCCACCAGCATGCCTGCGAAGTGGCGCCTTGATTGCGGACCCGCCTGAAAGCCAGAGGCTACTCCCAATTAATAGAGGTGCCCTTAAATCCGTGCCATTTGGAGCAGATCCTCGAAGTTGGTGCTTTCCCGTACGAGCAGCAGTCGTGAGTCATAGGGGAGGCTGCAACAGCAAGGCCAGCCTTGGGCTCGTCTTCATCTCGGGGTCAAGGATGCTGGAAGCGCCGTCATGGGCTCGCGGCCTGATCGCCCGCGTGACGCACCTGGCCTCGCCATTGCATAATCAGATGCGAGTCGCGAGCACCGTGGGTCGACCCCCGCGATGTTTCCGGACAGGATGCCGAAGGCTCGGGCGGGCGTTGACCCGCGTTCGGCGTAAGTCATGTCCGGGGAGGTGAGCGGGTGTCTGATGACAGTCAATGAAACGGGGCTCAGGGAGCTGGCGGATTCCCTGCCCGTGCCGGTGTGGCTGACGGATGAGCAGGGCCTGGTGGTGTTCGCCAACGGGGCGGCCATCGAATCCAGCGGCGTGCCTGGGGAAGCGCTGATGGGCGGACGCTGGCTGGACCTGGTGCACGGCGATGACCGGGATGCGGTGGTGTCGCGCTGGGCGGATGCCCGCCGGCGGCAGAGCCCGGTGACGGTGCGCTTCAGGGTTCGTCAACGGGATGGTGGGTTTCGCTGGGTGGTTGCCCGGGGCGACCCCCGCTTTGATGCCGAAGGCCGGCTCACGGGCTGGTTCGGCTCCACCCTCGATATCCACGAACAGGTGGCGATGGCGGAGAGGGCGGGCAGCCTGGCCAGCCGTCTGGAGGATACCCTGGAGACCATCAGCGACGGCTTTCTGTTGCTCGATGGCGACGGGCGGGTATTGTTTGCCAACGAGGCAGTTGCGCGGCTGTTGGGGCGGCCCCGGGCACTGTGCCTGGGGCAACCGGCCTCCGCCATCCTGCCCTCGTCCCTGGCCGCCGTGCTGGACGGCGACCCCAGGAGGGTGTCGGTGTTCTTGCCGGACACCGGCCTGTGGTGCGAAGCGCGCCATGATCGCCACGGGGAGGGCGCCGCCCTGTCCCTGCGGGATGTCACCGAGACCCGGCGCAGCCAGGCGCTGCACGCCATGGAGGCGCGGGTGCTGGCCATGGTGCTGGGCCGCGAGTCCCTGGAGCAGGCCCTGGAGGCGGTGGTGCTGGGTATCGAACAGGTGCTTCCGGGCACCATCGCCTCGTTGCTGTTGCTGGATGAGGATGGGGTGCATGTGCGGAGCGCCATCGCCCCCCATTTGCCGCAAGCCTACAACAGGGCCATCACCGGGCAAGCCATCGGCCCCGCCGCGGGATCCTGCGGCACCGCCATGCACCGTCGCGCCACCGTGGTGGTGGAGGATATCGCCAGCGACCCCCTGTGGAAGGAGTATCGCGATCTGGCCCTGGTGCACGGCTTGCGCGCCTGCTGGTCCACGCCGGTGTTGGATGGTGGCGGCAAGGTGCTGGGCAGTTTTGCCCTCTACCTGGACCACCCCGGGCTGCCCGCGCAGGCAGACCTGGCAATCGCCGCCCGGGTGGGTCACCTGGTGGCGATCACCCTGCAGAGCCACCGCCAGGAGAGCGCCCTGCGGGAAAGCGAGGAGCGCTTCCGCCAGATGGATGCCGCCATCGAGGATGTGTTCTGGATGGAGGATATCGCCAGCAACCGCCTGATCTACCTGAGCCCGAGTTTCGAGGAGATGCTGGGCTATCCCCGCCGCCAGTTCGACGAGAGTCCCGAGGACTGGACATCCCTGGTGCACCCGGACGACATGGAGCGCATTCTCGCGGAAGTCGCGGAGGCGCACCGCACCTGGCGGTTGCCTGCGGAGGGGTTTCGCTACCGCATGATCCGCGCCGATGGCAAAGTGCTGTGGGTCAACGACCGGGCCTTTCTGATCCGCGACAGCGGGGGGCGACCGTGGCGGCTCACCGGCGTCATTCGCGACATCACCGAGCAACTCGCCCTGGAGAACCAGTTGCGGCAATCCCAACGCATGGAATCCATCGGCCAGCTCACCGGTGGCATCGCCCACGATTTCAACAATCTGCTGACGGTGATCGTCGGCAATGCCGAGGCCCTGGAGACGCGACTGGTCGATGATCCCGAACTACTGCCCATGGTGCGGGTGCTGGCGGCGGCCGCCCAGCGCGGCGCCGACCTCACCCAGCGCTTGCTGGCCTTCGCGCGACGCCAGCCCCTGGAGCCGCGGGCGGTGGCCATCCCCGGGCTGGTGTACGACATGCGGCCATTGCTGGAACGCACCCTGGGCCAGCACATTCATATCGACATCCGCTGCGCCGAGGATCTCTGGCCAGCCATGGCCGACCCCTCGCAACTGGAGAGCGCCCTGCTCAACCTGTGCCTCAATGCCCGCGATGCCATGGCCGCGGGGGGCCGTCTCACCATTGCCGCGGACAATCTGCGTCTCGATCATGCCTGGGAGTCCGGATTCGGAAGCCTGGCGCCGGGATCCTATGTGCGGTTGAGTGTGTCCGACACCGGTAGCGGGATTCCCGCCGAGTACCTGGAGCGTATCTTCGAGCCCTTCTTCACCACCAAGGAAACCGGCAAGGGTACCGGGCTGGGCCTGGCGATGGTGTACGGTTTCGCGCGCCAGAGCCAGGGGGGTGTCGGGGTGGACTCCAGCCCCGGACAGGGCACCACCTTCCGGCTCTATTTGCCCCGCGCCAGGGCTCTGGAGCAAGCCATCGAGCCAGATCGGCGAGCCACGCGGGAGCACGGCCCCGGTGGCGAGCGCATCCTGATGGTGGAGGACGACGACCTGGTGCGCAATTTCGTCCGGGGGCTGCTGGAGGGGATGGGCTATCGGGTGGTGGTGGCCGAGGACGGGCAGCGGGCGCTGGGGATCTTGCAGAGCGGGGAACCCTTCGATCTGCTGTTCACCGATGTGGTGATGCCCGGAGGCCTCAGCGGGCCGCAGTTGGCGGCCAAGGCCCAGGCGCTGCGGCCTGGGCTCAATGTGCTGTTCACCTCGGGTTATACCGAAGATGCCATTGTCCATCACGGACGGTTGGATCCGGGAATTTTGCTCCTCAGCAAGCCCTATCGCCGCGAGGAGCTGGCGCAAAAGGTGCGCCAGGCGCTGGGGTCGTCGGGTGCGTGACATCGAAGGACCCCAGTTGCTTGAACTGTTGAGGGAAGGCACGGCCGATGAGCATCGCCGTGTCGAAGCGCACCCACTGCTGCGGCCCCTCGTCGACGGGACGCTGTCGCTGGCCACCTACGGCGGGATACTGAGGGCGCTGGCTGAGTGGATGGCGGGCCTCGATGACCAGCTTGCCGTCCAGGTGGATCGCTATTGGCGCGGCACCGGATATCGCTATCAGGCCAGGTTGCCCCTGCTTGCCGAGGATCTGGCGGCGGTCACTGGCGGTGCCAGCGCTGGCATGCCCGCCGTTTTCGTGCCCGACTCTTCCAAGCCCGCTTCTTCCATACCGCCCTTGTCCGTGGATACCCCGGACGCGCTGCTCGGGGTTCTCTATGTGGTCGAGGGTTCCACCCAGGGGGGCAGGGTCATCGCCCCAAGGGTGCGGCGGCTGGGCCTGGACGGCAACCGGGGCGCCCGCTATTTCCAGTTGTACGAGGCCGGTGGATGGCGGGCATTCCGTGCCCTGGCATGCCGATCCGGTGTAAAGTACGATGCCGCCCGGTGCCTTGATGCCGCACGGCAGACTTTCGACGACTTCCACGCCATCCTGGAAGTCCACTTCAACGCGCCCCGGGGGTGACTCTCTGCCGAATACGCCACAGGATGATTTCGCCGCCGCGCTGGCCGACTGCGCCAGTGAGCCGGTTCATGCCCCGGGGGCCATCCAGCCTGCCGGTTGTCTCGTGGTGCTCAATGCGGAATTGACCCGTGTCCTGCAGGTCAGCGCCAATCTTTCCGGCGTGCTGGGGGTGGCCGTCGATCAGGCGCTGCGCTCCGCCCCAGATGACCTGCTCGATGTGCGACTGGTGCGCCGTCTGAAGCGGGCCCTTGGCGGACATCCAGGACCCCAGTTGCCGCTGGTCCTGCGGCGCCAAGTGGGTGGCCGTACCACCGAGCTTCAGTTGCTTGTCTACCCCAGTGACGACCGCCTGGTGCTGGAATTCGAGCCCCTGCCCCCGGCCCGCGCCGCCCGGCCCCTGGCGGCGGTGAATCAGTGGCTTGCCGCGCTCTCCGAGGGGGAGTCCCGCCGGGGGTTGTTGGAGGTGCTGGCGGCGGGGGTTCGCGATACCACGGGCTACGAGCGAGCGATGGTGTACCAGTTTGATGTGGATTGGCATGGCGAAGTGGTGGCGGAGAGCCTGGCCCCCGGGCTTGCGAGCTTCCTGGGCCACAGATTTCCAGCCAGCGACATTCCTCCCCAGGTGCGCGACCTGTATGGCGTTAACCCGGTGAGGAGTATCCCCGACGCGACAGCCGCCCCCGTTCCCCTGGCGCCCCCCGCCGACCCCTTGGGGCGTGGTCCCCTGGACCTCTCTCCCGGCAACTTGCGGGCCGCCTCTCCGGTCCATCTGCGCTATCTGGCGACCATGGGTGTACGGGCCTCGCTGTCCCTGGCCATCCACCGGGCCGGCGAATTGTGGGGGTTGGTCGCCTGCCATGGCGTGAAAGCCCGGGGGCTTTCGCCGCGCCGTCGGGATGCCGCCCTGGCCCTGGTGCGCATGGCTACGCAGCGCCTGTTTCTGCTGGAAGCCCGGGATAACAGCCGCTACCTGCAGCGGGTGCTCGATAGCCGCGAGCTCATCAGCGAGTATCGCGGCAAACTACTGTCGCCCGCCGAACTGGTGCGCAGCCACGGCCAGGCGTGGCTGGATCTTTTCGCCGCCCGCGGGTTGGCGCTGGTGATCCGCCGCGACATCGCAGCCCAGGGGGAGCGCCCGGACGATGCGGTATTGCTGCGCCTCGTCAACCGACTCACCGCTGGACATCACCAACCGGGACCCTGGGTCACGGACAATCTGGGCGCCAGCATGTTGGGGGATGTGAAAGGGCTCGAGGACTTTCCCGGGCTGATGGCGCTGCGCCTGCCTGTGGACTCGCCGCCAGGCTGGATGTTGTGGTTTCGCAGGGAGCGGGTGGTGACCCACCGCTGGGCGGGTCGACCCGTGGATGTGCCGGAAATCCGTGACGGCAGGCCAGTGCTGGGCCCGCGCCATTCCTTTGACACCTGGGTGGAGGAGGTCCACGGCTTGAGTCATCCCTGGCTGCCCATCGAGCGCCAGGCCGCCCTGGATCTCGCGGAGGATTTGGCGGTAGCCATTTCGGCGCAGCGCATTGCCGAGCTCAACAAGCAGCTCCAGCAGGCGAACCGCGAACTGGCCCTGCTGGCCCACACCGACGCCCTGACCCAGTCGTGGAACCGCTACCGCATGGAACTCGCCCTCGACGAGGAGCTGAGCGCCTCCGACCGCTATGACCGTCCCTGTTCGGTATTGCTGTTCGATGTGGACCATTTCAAGCAATTCAATGATCGCCACGGCCACGAGGCCGGCGACCGGGTGTTGTCCGGCCTGGCGGCATCGGTGAAGGCCAGCCTGAGACCCACCGATCATCTCGGTCGCTGGGGCGGCGAAGAATTCATCGTCCTGGCCGCCAACACCGAGCTGGAGGGCGCGAGGGAGCTGGGCGAACGCCTGCGGCGGGACATTGCCGGTGTCGATTTCGGCGCACTGGGCGCCGTCACCATCAGCGTCGGTGTGGCGCAGCGGGCGGCGGGGGAAAGTCGCAAGTCCCTGGTCGCCCGCGCCGACGAAGCCATGTACCGCGCCAAGCAGCGAGGTCGCAACCGGGTGGAGGTCAATTCCGCCGAGCATTGAGGGAGCAAGATGGGTAGTGTCTCAGTTTGAAACTCCCCTGTAGGGGCGTGGGGATGTGGTGTCGGTATTGGGGGTACGCCAACATGCGTACATCCCTGTACAGGCTCGGCTGGCAACGTCCTGCTGCCAGACGCCCCCCAATACCGACACCACACCCCCACCAACCATCACCAGGTTTCAAACTGAGACACTACCGCAAGATGAAGAAGATGGACATGGCCCGTGGCGGCTGTTAAGGTGCGCCCCTTCACGGACGCCCTTCGGTCGGCGTCCGTCGTGTCACAGGCTGTTGTTCGCAACCCCGCCCGGACACCCTTTTAACCAACCCGCCTGCGACCGTTTCAGCGCCCCGTGCCTGGACAGGCTGGTTTCGGAGTTTCTTTCATGCTTTTTACTGAACTCGGCCTGTCGGCCGAACTGCTGCGTGCCGTGTCCGAACAGGGCTACACGCAACCCACCCCCATCCAGGCCCAGGCCATTCCCGTGGTGCTGCGCGGCGGCGATGTACTGGCCGGCGCCCAGACCGGCACCGGCAAGACCGCCGGCTTTACCCTGCCACTGCTGCAACGGCTCGGCCCCGGTACTCCCGCCGGCAACGGCTACCGCCCGGTGCGCGCCCTGGTGCTGACCCCGACCCGGGAATTGGCGGCCCAGGTGGGGGAGAGTATCGTCACCTACGGCAAGCACCTGCCGCTGCGTTCGGCGGTGATCTTTGGCGGCGTCAATATCAACCCCCAGATCACCACCCTGCGCAAGGGGGTCGACATCCTGGTGGCCACCCCGGGACGCCTGCTGGATCATGTCCAGCAGAAAACCCTGGATCTGTCGAAGGTGGAAATCCTCGTGCTCGACGAGGCCGACCGCATGCTCGACATGGGCTTTATCCACGATATCCGCAAGGTGCTGGCCCTGCTGCCCAAAAGGCGTCAGAACCTGCTGTTCTCCGCCACCTTTTCCGAGGAAATCAAGCAGCTCGCCGACCGTTTGCTGGACAACCCGGCGCTGATCGAAGTGGCGCGCCGCAACACCGCCACCGAACTGGTGGCCCAGGTGGTGCACCCGGTCGACCGGGAGCGCAAGCGCGAGCTGCTGTCGTTCCTGATCGGTAGTAACAACTGGCGCCAGGTGCTGGTGTTCACCCGCACCAAGCACGGCGCCAACCGCCTCGCCGAGCAATTGGGCAAGGATGGCATCAGCGCCGCCGCCATCCACGGCAACAAGAGTCAGGGTGCACGCACCCGTGCACTGGCGGACTTCAAGGCTGGTGCCGTGCGCGTGCTGGTGGCCACGGACATCGCCGCCCGTGGCCTGGATATCGACCAATTGCCCCATGTGGTGAATTTCGAACTGCCCAATGTCCCCGAGGACTATGTGCACCGCATCGGCCGCACCGGTCGCGCCGGCAACGAGGGCGAGGCGATGTCCCTGGTGTGTGTCGACGAGCACAAGCTGCTGCGGGATATCGAGCGGCTCATCAAGCGTGAAATTCCCAAGGTGGTGGTGGAGGGCTTCGCGCCCGACCCCACCATCAAGGCGGAGCCCATTCCCAACGGGCGCAACAATCCCGGTGGGCGCGGCAGCCGTCCGCCCCGTCAGGGGGCTGGGCGCGGTACCGGTCAATCACGGGGCAGTGATGCCCGTCCGGCCAGGTCAGGCCACGCCGCCAGGCCAGCCCACTCGCCCAGATCGGGCAGTGGCCGCGGCGGTCAGCAACGCAGTAGCGGCAATCGTTGAGCAGCGGCGGATTGGTGGGTAATGGGAGAGGACGCGATCTCCCGTTACCCGTCCTATTAACCCGGCACGAATTATCGTTGGGTTAATAAGCGGCACAGGGATGTGCCGCCATTGGCCGTAGGCCAATGCAAGCCCCGGAAATACCAGGAATTCGACGCAATTCCGCCAGTATTTCCGGGGCGCGCATGCAAATAGGTATGGATACCTATTTGCATGCCTGGTTGATAACCAGTGGCCCGTCTTGTTTAAACAAGTGCCATCAAAAGAAGCCATGAAAAAAAGCTTTGCCAACACACATTTGCCCTGTATAGTGGGCTTGCTTGTAAGTACCCCCGTGTCTATGCATACCGATTCGAAGTCCCTCCCGTAGTAGTACCTCGTCCTGCATTCATAAGTCACAGAACACTTCCAGCACCAAACGGCACGGCGTTTTGTCGCGCCACCATTACTTTTGAAATATCAGGATATGATTATGTCTACTACTACCGGTACCGTTAAGTGGTTCAACGAAGCCAAGGGCTTTGGTTTCATCCAGCAGGAGTCCGGCCCCGATGTGTTTGCACACTTCAGCGCCATCTCCGGCTCCGGCTTCAAGACCCTGGCCGAAGGCCAGCGCGTGCAGTTCACCGTTACCCAGGGCCAGAAGGGTCCCCAGGCGGAGAACATCGTCGCACTGTAAAGCGACCATTCACCCGGCTCCAGTTATCGCCGGCCGCCATGCGGCCCAGGGATGCCGGGTAGACAGCATCTCCGTCCTTCGGGACGGTGGTGACAAACGGGGCCTTCGGGCCCTGTTTTTTTTGTGGGTCGCCCTGGGGCGGCACAAGGGGCCTGTTTCCCTTGCTTGTTTCCCTTTCCAAATGAGCTATGCATAATCAGTACATGAACCTGCCAAGGTCATCGGTCCGCGGTCCGGCTGATACTGCCCTGGGGGTGTCGTCTGAGCCGACGCTGGGCGCGATCGATGGTGAGAACTTGCAGCGGTACCCTTTTCTGGCAGAACCCCCTCGCGCGGTGGTTGGGGTTGATGGTGTTTCTCGGCCTGTTTTTCATGACCGTGGTCTGGATGGTCTACCAGAAGGAGTATGGCCAGACCCGGGTCAAGGCGGAACAGAGCGCCGAGACCTATCGGGTTCTCACCCGCGCCATTCTGGTGGACATCGACCGCATCCTGGTGCGCGCCGGTGAGCAGTTCCTGCTGCAGGGCGCAAGCAACGGGGAGTTGGTCTCCCAGGTGCTGCGGGAGCACGGCAGTGTCGCGCCCCACTTGATGGGTGTCCTTATCACCGATGCCAGGGGGGATGTGCAGGTGTGGCCATCCGACCTGCCGGCTCCCATTGTTCGGGATCGCTCCTATATTCGCTATCACCAGGAATTTCCGGACACGGGCCTGTTCATGAGCGAGCCCATGCTGTCCCGTGTTCACGGGGATCGCTGGTTCCTGGCCCTGTCCAGGGCCGTGCGGGATGGCAACGGCAACTTGCTGGGCGTCGCCGCTGGCATGCTGGATATCGCCGTGGTGGAGGGTATCTTCAGGGGGTTGGTGAGTGACCCCGCGTCGTCGGTGTCCCTTATTCACCAAAGTGGCCGACTGGTGCTGAGGAGCCCCAACGGAATCCTGGGGGTGGGGGATGAAGTCCAGGGACTGACGGGTGTCGAGTTTCCCGTCCTGGAGCGCCAGACCCTGGATGTCGCTCGGGGCCTGGATGGCCAGCGCCGGCTTGTCAATGTCTATCCCCTGGAGGGCTTTCCCCTGGTGGTCACCGGCGCCCTGAACCTGGACGCGGCGCGGGAAACGGCGTTGGCTGTCGCCGCCGGATTAACCGCCCTGTGGTTGGCCATTGCCACCGTCAGCTTTTTGGCGGCCATGGCGCTGAGTCGTGCCTGGCGCCGGGAGCGCCGCGCCCAGGAGTTGTACCAGAGTGTGTTCGATGGCGTATCGGATCCGGTGTGCCTGCTGCAAGTGGAAAGCAGCGGCCAGCGCTTTCGCTTTGTCGCCGCCAACGGCGCCTGGCGATCGGTGACGGGCGGCGACTCGACCAGGTTGCTGGAGCGTACTCCCGAGGAC
>JBJHDJ010000063.1:0-9838 GCA_050486485.1 Porticoccaceae bacterium | reverse complement strand
CCCCCGGGACACCGCCCTATTACCGTAGAGGGGCTTGATGCAGTGCCATTCAGGCCTGATCTTGGATTTACCCACTTCATGATCGTTCTCCCGGTGAGATTCTTGGGCTATCCAGCCGCAATGGGTTCGTCCTTTGGGCTATGAGCGTACTTGTGGCGATTAATCATCCAGGTAGTCCGTCAGGGGTGGACAGCTGCACACCAGGTTGCGGTCTCCGTACACATTGTCGATGCGATTCACCGCTGGCCACACCTTGTGCTCCCGCAGCCAGGGGGCCGGGCGGGCGGCGGTGTCGCGGCCGTAGGGTCGCCGCCAGTCGTCCGCCAGCACATCATCCTGGGTGTGGGGAGCGTTCACCAGGGGATTGTCGTCCAAGGGCCACTGGCCCGCCAGCACCTGGTCGATTTCGGCGCGAATGGTGGCCATGGCGGCAAGGAAGCGTTCCAGCTCGTCGAGGGATTCGCTCTCGGTGGGTTCGATCATCAGGGTGCCGGGCACCGGGAATGACATGGTCGGGGCGTGGAAGCCGAAATCCATCAGCCGCTTGGCGATATCCTCCTCGCTGATGCCGCTCCTGTCCTTGAGATCCCGCAGGTCGATGATGCACTCGTGGGCGACGAAGCCCTCGCGACCGGTGTAGAGCACCGGGAAGTGGGCGTCCAGCTTCCTGGCCAGGTAGTTGGCGTTGAGGATGGCCACCTGGGTAGCCTTTTTCAGACCCTCGGCCCCCATCAGGGTGATGTACATCCAGGAGATGGGCAGGATGGAGGCGGAGCCCCAGGGGGCGGCGGAGATGGTGCCGTTGGCGCTGTAGGTTTCCGGCACCGGCACCACGGGATGGCCGGGCAGGAAGGGCGCCAGGTGGCTTTTCACACCGATGGGGCCCATGCCGGGGCCGCCGCCACCGTGGGGAATGCAGAAGGTCTTGTGCAGGTTGAGGTGGGAGACATCGCCGCCGAACTTGCCTGGCTCGGCGATGCCCACCAGGGCGTTGAGGTTGGCGCCGTCGATATACACCTGGCCGCCGTGGCGGTGCACCAGGTCGCAGATACGGGTGATGTCCTCCTCGAACACCCCATGGGTGGACGGGTAGGTCACCATCAGGGCGGCCAGTCGTTCGCCGTGCTCCCGCACCTTGGCTTCCAGATCCGCCAGATCCACATTGCCCCTGGCGTCGCATTTCACCACCACCACCCGCATGTCCACCATCTGGGCGCTGGCGGGGTTGGTGCCGTGGGCGGAGGAGGGAATCAGGCAGATGTTGCGGTGATGGTCGCCCCGGCTCTGGTGATAGCGCTTGATGGCCACCAGGCCGGCGTACTCCCCCTGGGAGCCGGCGTTGGGTTGCAGGGAGATGGCGTCATAGCCGGTGCACACCGCCAGCATGCGCTGGAGTTCGTCGAACAGTTGCCGGTAGCCCCGCGCCTGATCCAGTGGCGCGAAAGGGTGAAGGTCGGCGAACTCCGGCCAGGTAATGGGAATCATCTCGGCGGTGGCGTTGAGCTTCATGGTGCAGGAGCCGAGGGGGATCATGCTGTGGTTGAGGGCGATATCCCGGGATTCCAGGCGCTTGAGATAGCGCAGCATCTCGGTTTCGCTGTGGTGGGTATTGAATACCGGGTGGGTCAGGAAAGACGACTGCCGTTGCTGTCCCCTGGATATTCCCGCGGCTGTCGGCGCCGCGCCGAAGTCCACGCCAGGACAGTCAAAAATCGCCAGCAGCCGGTTGACCAGTTCCGGCGTACTGGTTTCGTTGAAGCTGATGCCGAGGGCGCCGTCAGCCACCGGGCGCAGGTTGATGCGGGCTTCCCGGGCGGCGGCGAGGATGGTCTGCTGGCGCTCTCCCACCTCCACCGTCAGGGTGTCGAACCAACTGGCGTGGCGCAGGGTAAGGCCCCCGCTGGCGAGGCCGTCAGCCAGATGATTGGTCAGCTGATGGATGCGCCGGGCGATGCGCCGCAACCCCTCGGGGCCGTGGTAGATGGCGTAGAAGGCGCTGATCACCGCCAGCAGTACTTGCGAGGTGCAGATATTGGAATTGGCCTTTTCCCGACGGATATGCTGCTCGCGGGTCTGCATGGCCATGCGCAGGGCGGGCTTGCCGCGGCTGTCCACGGACACGCCGATGATACGCCCCGGCGCCGCCCGCTTGTACTGGTCGCGGAAGGCGAAAAAGGCGGCGTGGGGGCCGCCGTAGCCCATGGGCACTCCAAAGCGCTGGCTGCTGCCGATGACGATATCGGCCCCCAGCTCCCCTGGCGGCCTGAGCAGAACCAGGCTCATCAGGTCGGCTGCCACCACCGCCAGGGCGTCGTGGCCGTGCACCGTCTGGATGTGGCTGGCGATATCCTCGATCTGGCCCTCGCTTCCCGGGTACTGGAGCAGGGCGCCGAAATAGTCACCCACCGCCAACTCGGTGGCCGGGTCGCCCTCCACCACCTCGAAACCGTAGTGCTCCGCACGGGTGTTGACCACCGCGAGGGTTTGCGGATGGCAATGCCGGGAAACGAAAAAGCGGTTGCTGCGATTCTTGCGCTGCTGGCGCTTGGCCATGGCCATGGCCTCGGCGGCGGCCGTTGCCTCGTCCAGCATGGAGGCATTGGCCATTTCCATGCCGGTCAGATCCATCACCATTTGCTGGAAATTGAGCAGACCCTCCAGGCGCCCCTGGGCAATCTCCGGCTGGTAGGGGGTGTAGGCGGTGTACCAGCCGGGGTTTTCCAGCACATTGCGCAGGATCACCGGCGGCGTGACTGTGGGGTGGTAGCCCATGCCGATCAGGGAGGTGAACACCTGGTTTTGGCTGGCGATGGCCCGGAGTTTCGCCAGGGCTTCCAGCTCGTTCATTGGAGACGGCAGGTCCAGAGGGTCGAGTTTGCGGATGGCGGCGGGCACCACCTTTTCCATCAGTTCGTCGAGTGAGCCTGTGGCGAGGGCGTCCAGCATGGTGGCGATCTGCCGGTCGTTGGGGCCGATATGGCGGCCCACGAAGGCATCGTGGCCCATTAGCGCGTCAATGGCAGAGGTGTCCGTCATGGTGGTTCCCGTGGTGTCTGGAGGCGGTGCGGCGCCGGCTGGGTCGCCGCGGAAGGGCGTTGGCGCGTGATGACCAGCATTCTACCAATGGCGCCAGCGGGGGAACAGCATGTTCCCGCTTGTGTACCAGTTGCCGGAGTTATTGGCGCTCGGGAGGGCAGACTGGCGGGCAACACTGCCTCGTTAGCCGTGCAGTGGCTTGTGAGGTTTTGTCGTACTTGTCGCCGGGATTATTACACAGTGGTCGGCAATAATGGCTACCTCGATGCGCCACAAAGAGCGATTTACCTGTCAGTGCGAGCCCTGCTCGCGACACCTCGGTACGGCATGTCACCGGGGATTTTCGGCTGCACGGCAGCCTCCTACAGGTCGTCTCTGCAAGGACCGGAAGATCGCTCGCAGTGCTGGTTGTCGCCCAAATTTCCGACTCGTGTGTAATACGGCCGCATGTTGGGGAATGTTCACGCTACATACCCCTCCCCACCACCAAAAGAGGTGGGAAGTGGAGGGGAGTCGGGACCGATTGCAGCGGTGACTGGGTGGAATCCGTATCAGCCTATTACAGTCTCCAGGTGAACCTCAGCCAGAGCTCCCGCCCCCGCTCGGGAATGCAATAGAGCTCGTCGGAGCCCGCTGGCCCCTTTTCCGGCCCGCCGGCAATTTGACCGCCAAAAATCGAGCCATTGCGCAGGTTGGCATTCGAGCACATGGACGTGGTGAGCTTGTTATTGAGGTTGTTGCCGATCAGCGCCAGTTCCCAGCCGTCATTTGGTCCCCTGAGCGCAATATTGGCGCTGGTTTTGAAGTAGCCATCCTGGGTGTAGTCGGGTAGCGCGATGAGGTTGTGGAAGTACTTGGAGCTGTAGCGTGTAGTCGTGCCAAACGCCAGGGTGAGGCCATCTCCAATTTCAGTCTCGTAATCGAAACCGAAGTTCGCAGTCCAGTCCGGAGCGCGTACCAGGGGACGGCCAGAAAGGTCCTGAGAGGTGAACAACCCCGTATCGGGGTTGAATATCTGATCACAGCCTTCGGCTATCGTCTGGCCATTGCCGCAGGGGGCGTTATTAAATCTACTGTAGCGGGATTTGTTGTAATTGACCGCGCCTCGGAGCGTCAGATTGGGTAGTTGTGGCGGATTGAAGGTGGCATCCAGTTCGATGCCCTCCACCTTGGCGGAGGCGGCGTTTAGGGTGCGCAACACGAGCGCGCCCTCCGGGGATACATCGTTGGCGCCCACCTGAAGATCGGAATACTTGTAGTGATAGGCTGCGAGGTCCAGCATCAAGGCGCCGCCGAACAGCCGGGACTTGAGCCCGATTTCTCCGCCCTCGGCCTCTTCGTCACCAAAATCGGAGCGGGTGGTTTCATCCACTGAGACAACGGTATTGAACGAGCCCGATTTGAATCCCCTGCGGTAGGCCGCGAACAGGGTCAGGTCGTCGGTGGGCATGTAGGTCAGGGTGATTTCTGGCGAAATATTATCCGAGCTGAGTTTGGGAACCAGCACATCGACTTGCCGGCCGGCCAGCACATCCTGGAAAGCGTGTTTGCGCTCTTCGTCCGTCCAACGCAGGCCGCCAGCAACCTCCACCTGGTCGGTGAGCTGCCACAGTACTTGGCCAAAGGCGGACACCGAGCGAATGTCCACCTTGTGTACGCCGGACATCAATAGTGGCGGCAGGCCCAGGGCAGTGTTGCCACGCAGGCGATTGCGAACGGTCATTTCGGCATCCTGGTAGAAGCCGCCGACCATAAAATTGATGGGGCTGTCGGTGAAGTCGGAAGTCAAGCGCACTTCCTGGGTAAACTGTTTATTCTCGAAGTCGAAATCGGCAGCAATGGTCGAGATACTGGTGCCACTTCCCTGGATAAGGTTTTCCCGGTCGATGCGGTAGAGGCCTGTCACCGCCGACAGGGTCAGGTCTTCGGCTACCTCGAAATCCTGTTCCAGGGAGCCGAAGCGCTGATTTGAATCCAGGTAGGGAACACCACCGTTGCGGATGCCCGGCCAGAACTCCGGGTCATAATTGGCCAGGAAGAAGTTTTTGTTAAGCTGACAGTCGTTATCGTGCAGGAAGGGAATGCCGATGGGGGGTACGCCTCCGGTGCCTTCAGGACATAAGATTACCTGCCCGTCGCCGCCATTCCCTTCCATGCGGTCGTCGGAATAATTGATCTTGAGCCGGGCCTGATACCTGTCGTTTGGTTCGAATACCGCGGTGCCCCTGACAATCCAGCTCTCCTTGGGAGCGAAGTTGCTGTTTTTCGGGGGTAGACTGCCAAGGCCGGGAAGGGGTTCGCCGAAGTTTCGGAAGAAGCCGTCCATATCGGAATAGCGCACCGCGAGACGCAAGCCCAGCACATCGGAGACTGGCCCGGAGACAATCAGCTCACCGACCTTCTCCGCTGCCTGGGATTCGTACCCGGCTTTCACGATCAGTTCGAATTCGTCACCGGGATCGGCACTGCGCAGGGAAATGACGCCGGCGGTGCTGTTCTTGCCGAAGAACAGCGCTTGAGGGCCTTTCAACACCTCTATCTGAGCGACATCGAACATGCCCGCGGTAAAGGCGTGTCCCTGGGTAAGGGGTAGTCCATCGATGTTAAGGGATACGGACTGGTCCACGGTGGCGGTTTGGGATGTCGGGCCTATGCCCCTCAGAGAGGTCTGGATGCCTACAGTGCCGACGGCTTCGCCCATCACGAACCCGGGGACACGGTTCGCCACGGCAAACAGGTCATTGGTCTGGTATCGCTCGATGGTTTCCCGGGTGAGGGCGCTTGCGACCACCGGAACCCGATGTGCCGCTTCATCCCGTTTGCGGGCGGTGATGATGATTTCCTCCATGGCCTGAGCCATGGCGGGAGCGGCTTCCAGTGACAGGCCGATACCCAGTGCCGCGATCAGTATGCGTCGTGAAATCATTGAAAATACCCTCTTGTTATCTTGGTTGAATAATGCAGGAAGCCAAAATGTCGTCAGCACTGCTCCGCGAGTTTTTCCAGCCGCACGGGAATACCGGTCATTTGCGGCATGGCGTTGATCGTCTCCCGCCTCTCCACCGCTGCCAGCAGCAGGTTGGTCGATGCTCCGTGCTCATCGTAATCCGTGTGCCCGGGAAGACCGCCGAATCCGTGGGCCATCGAGATGACGCCGTCACGCAGATCCTTGTCCAGTCCGGCCCTGGCTTCTATGGCGCCGAACTGGGACACGATCCGTATTTTTTCCCCTTCGACCAGATCCCAGGAGTGGAGGTCGCCAGGGCTGAGATAGGCGAGGTTGGTTGGTATCCGTTTCCTGATGGCCGGTATTTCCCGATAGGTAGAGTTGTTGACATGACGCAGCCGCCGCACCGCCAGCCGATGGGTGAAGTCCCTATCGGGGCTCATGGTGGAGATTTCATCCGTCAGGGCGCGGATTTCCTCCAGCACATCGCTGGGGGAGAGTGTGAAGCGCCCGTCATCCAATACATCTGCCGGTTCGACATATTGCGGTTGACCCGGGAAGGAAGTGCCTCTTGGATGGCTGCGGATTTCCTCGAAGGACGCGACGCTCTGTTGGCAGGTGATTCTCAGCAGCTCATCCACTGTTGGTGGTTTGTCCATGTCCAGCTCGACACCCTGATAGTTGAGCTGAATCCCCAGTCCTTTTGCCAGGGACCACAGGATGTAGGCATCGTCAGCTACCTGAGAGCCTGGCGGGGGCTTGGCGACTGCGGGGGTGTAGCGGGTAAATGGCTCTGTCGGGTAGAGAATCGTCTCATAGAGAAACAGCGGCAAATCCGGTCTCTCGTACTGCAACTTGGGAGGGAGTATGTAATGGGAAAGTTGCGCTGTGGTGGTCATGTAAGGCTCGATGCTGACCAGCAGGTCGAGCGACTGGAGCGCCCCTACAATCCGTCGTTGCCCCGGAATGGCGGACGCGGGATTGCCGCCGTGGTTGATGAGTGCCCGCACCTGTCCGGGTCCGGGCTGGAGAATTTCATCGGCAAGAATGCCCGTGGGCAGTTCGCCCTGCAAAAGTCCGTAGTCTCCAACCCGGCTTTTGTAGCCTTTTTCCCACCAGCGTGGGGCCGGCACAACGCCGGCTTTTCGAGGGGGCCGTCCGGTGATGACACCGGGGTTGTCGATGGTGTCCCCCTCGCGGGGAAAACGGCCACAGATGACATTCAGTGTTTCGATCAAGTGTTCCGTCAGGTTTGAGTGGGGGCCCATATTCGGCGCGGTGCCGCTCCAGGCCGCTCCGGTCGAGCATTGATGCGCGAACAGCTCGGCAACGGCCCACAGTTGCTGCGCGGTAACCCCGGCCCGAGGTGCCACGACCTCGGGCGAGAACGGGGCCAGGGCGTTGGACAGCACATCGAGATCGGCAACAAAGCGGTCGCAGAACGCTCGATCGTGCCATCCTTCCTTCAGGATGATATGCAACAACGCGGCGAAAATGCACGCGTCCGCTCCCGGCAGAGGCTGCAGGAACAGATCCGCGTAGCGGGCCGTTTCGGTGTACCGCGGGTCGATCACGATGACCTTGATGCCGCGAGCCTTGAGCTCCCGCAGGCGCTTTGTCGGATTGCGGGGATCAGCACCGCAGGCAGCAATGGATACCAGGGGATTTGCGCCGGCAATAAGGACGACATCACCTCGGTGCACCGGGGTCTTGCCCGCCGGCCAGATGCCCATTCGCCCGGCCGCCACATACTTTGCGGACTGATCGATGGTGAACGAGGAAAAGAGCTTGCGTGACCCCACGCCATGCAGCCAGTCGTTCAACAACAGAACCGCCGACGAGGTGTAGAACCCGCCAGTTCCCCGGTACGCGGCGACGGCTTCGCCACCGTGGCTATCGATGATGGATCGAAGACGCTGTGAAATCTCTTCCAGTGCCTGCTCAAGCGGCACTTCGACAAAGCGGCCATCGGGCATTTTCTTCAGCGGCTGCAACAGCCGGCTTGGCCCGTAATGTGCCTCTACCGCTTGCAGACCCTTTGGGCAGGCATATCCGAGGGTTTGGGTATCCTCACGGTCGGGACGAATATCGACGATCTGTTCGTTGTCGTCGAGGGTGAGCACCATGCCGCACTGACCTGTGCATATGCGGCAGAATGATAACGCGGTTCGCTGGTTCATTATTGTCCTCTTTATCACCTGTCAGAGAGCGGAATAACAGCTGACCGTGGATTTTAAACAGGAGCGTTTTATTTTAAACACAAGGATAGTGGATTAACTGTCTCAAGACAAGATTGGTTGGGGTGATTGGTGGGGGGTGTCCGGAAGCATTGGTTGATGTGCGATGGGATAAGGGAAAAGCACAGCAGTTCTTCCATTCGACCAATTCCTCTTTCACAACCTCTGCGAGGCTCTATCATGTTGGCGAGACTTGGAGGAGGCTGTGCCGAGCAAGATCGAAGTACGAGAGGAGTTGCCTACCTTGTTGCGGGAGGTACGCGCCTGCGCCCACTGCGAAGGGCTGCCCCTGGGGCCGAATCCGGTGCTGCGGGTCGACAGTCGCGCACGAATTCTGGTGATCGGCCAGGCGCCGGGTACCCGGGTGCACCATAGCGGCATTCCCTGGAACGATCCCAGCGGCGACCGGTTGCGGGAATGGATGGGGCTAGACCCTGAGTCCTTCTACGACGTCAGTCGCATCGCCATCATGCCGATGGGCTTCTGCTACCCCGGCCGGGGAACATCCGGCGACCTGCCCCCGAGGTCGGAGTGCGCTCCCCTGTGGCACAGGCGCCTGCTGGCCCACATGCCAAGGATCGAACTGGTGCTGCTGATCGGCCAGTACGCCCAGCGCCACTACCTGCGGGAGGCGGGCCTCGGGCGTTTCACCAGCCTCACAGACACCGTGCGCCGCTGGCGGGAGTTTCAGCCACCGGGCGGTCCCCGCTATTTTCCCCTGGTGCACCCCTCGCCCCGCAACCGCCTGTGGCTCAGGCGCAACCCCTGGTTCGAGGAGGAAGTTGTACCGGAGTTGCACGCCAGTATCGAGACTGTATGGCCGGGCTTGTCGGATCCAGGGGGTCTGATCTAGTATGGACACTGCCGGCGCCCATGCGGTACCTGGCCATTGCGAGTCATCAGGGAAGATATTTGGGTAAAAGCCAATATAGTGTCCCCGAGGGGTCGCCCACATAAACAGCGTCGGCCACGGCGCGCTTTACCCCGTTCCAGGATGGACCTCAATGACCAACGATATTGTCAATGGCGTGAATATCGGGGATGCCCCGGATCTCTTCAGTGGCTTGCCCGGCGACATCCCCCTGATAGTCCTCTCCGGTGATACCGGGCATGTTAGTGGTTCGACAGGTTTTGGCAGTGACCTGGGAGACTGGTTTGCTTTCATGCCCGAACGGGACGGGGTGATCGTCATCACTCTGAGCGGCATGACCCAGGACCTGGATATTTATCTCCTGGATCAAAACCTCTACATCCTGGATTCCGGTTGGCGGGACGGCACGGCCACTGAAGTATTGTATTTCAATGTTGTTGCCGGTACCCGCTACAATCTTTTTATCGAGCCCTTCTCTGGGGGTTCTCCCTATACCTTGGATCTGGAGCTGAAGGACCAGGTTCCAAAGCCCAAGGAAAACATCAACGATGTGGTCAACAGCATCGATATCGGCGATGCGGGCTATAACTGGCTGACAGCCTATCATTTGACGCCCAATGATATTGGTGGAGTCGTCATCCGGGGGTCAACGGGGTACTACCTCGACTCCCGTGATTGGTATAGCTTTGATGCCCAGGCTTCGGGAATGGCGACCATCGTGCTCGATGGCATGACAGCCGACCTGGA
>JBJHDJ010000062.1:0-9941 GCA_050486485.1 Porticoccaceae bacterium | reverse complement strand
ACGGTCGATATCAAGGCGGGAGAATCCTATTTTTTCCGGGTAACATCACATGCCGGTGCCCAGAGCTACATGCTGGACGCCCGCTTTCCCCTGGCTCCACCGTCTCCCCACGAAGCCTATGCCGGCGATACTTGGCGGGGCCACACTCCCCACGAACAATCCAATGGACACGACTTTGCCGCGCTGTTGAGAGATGGCAGCGTTTTCGCCAGAGGCACCTATCAACTTGGTGATTTCGACTACACCATCGACGGATTGGATGGTGCAGTGGCCAGGTTGTTCTCTACAGCGGGATCCTATGCGGCGTTGTTGCAGGACGGTTCCGTGGTGAGTTGGGGGTCCATTCAGACCGCCGGCAACGAAATGCTCCAGGCCTTGTTGCATGGTGAGGTGGTGAGAATCTATGGATCCACATCGTTTTCTGCGCTGACGGCTGATGGTCGCGTGGTGGCCTGGAACGGCTGGTTGGGCGGGCCTGATCACATCGAGTTTTACCTTGGGCAGGGTGTACAAAGTATTGTGACGAACAGCACCGGCTTTGCCGCGATCCGCGGTGATGGTTCCGTGGTTTACTGGAATGAGGAAGGAGTACTCCAATTCGATCCGCAAGTGGCGACGCTGCTCTCAAGTGGCGTGGTCGACATCCTTGCCGGTTACGATGCTTTCGCTGCTCTCAGGCAGGACGGTTCGGTGGTGACATGGGGGAATGCCGTTAACGGTGGCGACAGTTCCAGCGTGGCGCAAGTGTTAGCGGCGGGTGTGGTGAAGTTGTATACCACTGGCACTGCTTTTGCGGCCCTGAAGCAGGACGGTTCCGTGGTGAGTTGGGGTTGGCTGCCGCAGTTTCACATTGACCCGAATCTGGAGCATAAACTCAGCTCAGGGGTGGTGGATGTTTTCTCTAGCTATGGAGCCTTCGCGGCGTTGAAAAGTGATGGATCCGTGGTTACCTGGGGGAATTTGGCAAGTGGGGGTTATAGCTACGAGGTTGCTGACCAACTGGCTGCCGGGGTCGTCAACGTGTACCCGGGCATGAACTCTTTTGCGGTGCTGAAAGAGGATGGTTCGGTTGTCACTTGGGGAAATCTTGCCTATCAGTTCATCAATCAGCATACGGAGGGGTTATTGTCCTCAGGCGTGGTGGACATCGTCACCAATGGTAGCTCTTACACGGCTCTCAAGGCCGATGGCTCTGTGGTTTTCTGGGGGGACTATGGCATGGATCCCATCAAGGAAGTTGCACACCAATTGACAAGTGGTGTGGTCAAGGTCGTGATGGGAAATTATGTTTCCGCAGCCCTGAAGGACGACGGGTCCGTAGTGACCTGGGGGGGGAGCAATTATGGGGGTGATGCGAGTCGAGGCAGCAGAGCTCAGGAACTGGCGAGTGGTGTGGTCGACATACTGGTCAATGGCAACACACTGGCTTTTTTAAAACACGATGGCTCCATCCTGCTTTTGGAAAATGCATTCGTCAGTATGGATATTCCACTCGCCGAAAACCGGTTGAAGGACAACTTTTTTTCCTTTTCCGATATTTTTTCCAATCAATACCTGCTCACAGGTTCCGACCAAGACGACTTCATCATCGGCTTCGGCGGGCGCAATACCATTTACGGCCACGCTGGCGACGATATGATTTTTGGCGGCCCCCTGGATGACTATATCGATGGCGGCCCCGGCACCGATGCGGTGCTGGCGTACTATCTGCCCAGCCAATATGTATTCGCCAACGGCGTGCTGTCCGGGCCCGAGGGCCATGATACCCTGGTGAGCATTGAATATGTGGGCTTTGGTTTTGCCGCCAATGATCCGCGCCTGGAAGTTCTTGTGGATATCAACCACCTGATGGCATCGGATCCCTCGGGTACAACGCCGGTGCGTCTGCTCTTGGAGAGGGTATGCGATCTGTTCATCGCCTACTTCGACCGCGCTCCCCGCCCCGAGGGCTTGCTCTACTGGTTCAAGGAAATCTACCAGGGCGGTTCCGGTCTGCACGACCTGGCGCGGTATTTTACCGATCAGGACGAGTACCGCAGCACCTACCCGGAGGGACTCAGCAACCGGGATTTCGTCCAGCAGGTATTCCAGAATCTGTTTGACCGGGATCCACTCGAGGAAGGCTGGGCTTACTGGCAAAATACCCTGGACGACAATCTGCTGACACGGGATACCTTTATCTACAATGTCATCGAGGGAGCCTATGCGCCGACGGGTGGCGACATGGACAGGCTGCTGCTGACCAACAAGCACGATGTCAGCCTCTACTATGTGGAAAATCTCTCGCTCGACCCCTACACCCGTTTCGATGATGCCATCACCCACATACTCAATCAGGTGTCGGCGGATCGGGGCACCGTTGCCATTGCCAGGGAGATCATCGATCATAGTTTTGCCAGTGGCGAATCGCTCACCGCCATTGCGGACAATTCACAGTTGTGGGGGGCATATTGGGGCTGAAATGCCTTGGCAAGCTTGATATTGCCCACCCTCGATGGGGAGCCAGTTTTGGAAAATATAACCTCGGGCGCAGAAAGACTCGAAAGGGATACATCGCGATCAAAACTCATCAAGGCCGCCGAAGCCCTGCTCAGGGAGAGTGGCTACGCCGCCGTGACCTCCCGCAAGGTGGCCGCCAAAGCTGGGCTCAAGCCGCAACTGGTGCATTACCATTTTCGCAGTATGGACGAGTTATTCCTGGAGGTGTACCGGGAGTGGGCCGCCAGTCAGATTGCCAGGCTCGAGAGCATCGCGGAATCCGAGTACCCCCTGCGGGGCATGTGGGAACTCACCCTCGACGCCAGGGGCGCCCTGCTCAACGAATTCATCGCCCTCGCCAACCACCGCAAGGATATCCAGCAGGAGATCGCCGAATTTGGCAATCGCTACCGCCAAACACAGATCGGCATCATGGATAAAATTCTCAAGCATAAAGGGAATGACGGGTTTCCCTGGTCGCCGGGTTTCGCGGCGATTTTACTCAATGCCCTGGCCCGCTCCCTGGCTTCGGAAAGTGAAGTGGGTATTACCGAGGGGCACGGGGAGACGCTGGCCATCGTCGAGCGTTTCATGGATCAGTTTGACGGTCCGGATAACCTGAAGGACTCCCCCTGAACATTTCCCGTGGATATTCTGGACTACGCAGCCCTACGGAGTTGAAGTCGGCGGCACTCGCGTCTGACCTTGTTCCTTGCGTAAAAAAACGGTCTCTGTCCCGGTGACAGTGGCACCGGAACAGAGGCCGAAAGGGGGCTTTATAGGCCCCCGTTCACCACAAGGGAGACTTTTCCGCTACAGTCGCCATGTCAACCGCACCCAAATCTCGCGGCCGCGTTCCGCGACACAGCCCAGTTCATCGGAGCCCGCGGGCCCCTTTTGCGGTCCGCCCGCCAGTTGGCCACCAAAAATGGTGCCGTTACGGGTGTTGGAGTTGGAGCATAGCGCCGCTGTCAGTTCATTGGTGATGTTGTTGCCGATCACCGCCAGCTCCCATTTGTTGTCCGCGGACCGCAATGCGACATTGGCGCTCGTTTTGAAATAGCTGCTTTGCCTGTAGTCCCGCAGGCCCACCAGATTGGTGTAGAAGTCATCGCTATAGCGGGTGGTGGTACCGAATGCCAGGACCAGGTCATCACCCACCGGCGTTTCATAATCAAAGCCGAAAGTGGCTGTCCAATCTGGCGCCCGCACCAGTTGCCGGCCCGCCAGATCCTGGGAGGTGAAGCGTCCAGTGGCTGGGTTGAGGAGCTGGTTACAGCCCTCGGCAATGGTCTGGCCGTTGCCGCAGGGGGCGTTGCCGAAATTCGTGTAGCGGGAACGGTTGTAGTTGAGGGCGCCGTGCAGGCTGAGGTTGGCCAGCTGCGGCGGGGTATAGGTGATATCGAAATCCACGCCCTCCACCCTGGCGGAAGCGGCATTGATGGTGCGCAGCAGAATGCCGCCATCCTCGGTGAGCTCATTGGCGCCCACCTGCAGGTTGGAGTAGCGGTAGCGGTAGCCCGCCAGGTTGAGCATCATGCTGCCATCCAGCAGCAGCGCCTTGATTCCCAGTTCCCCACCCTCGGCCTTTTCATCGTCAAAGTCGGCGCGGGTATTGGCACCGATGACGGCAACGGTGTTGAAGGAGCCCGACTTGAAGCCCTGGCGATAGGCGCCGAAAAAAGTGAGGTTGTCGCTGGGGGTATAGGTGATGGAGAGTTCCGGCGAGACATTGTCGGAGCTGATCCTTGGCACCAGCAAATCCACCTCGCTGCCGGTCAGGAAGTTGACCAGGCGGTGCTTGCGCTCCTCGTCGGTCCAGCGGGCGCCAGCGGCGATTTCCACCTCGTCGGTGACTTGCCACAGCAGCTGACCAAACAGGGACACGGAGCGGATATCCACTTGGTGCCGGCCGTGTTGCAACATGGGCGGTAGGCCGAGGGCGGTGTTGGCCCGCAGCCGGTTGACCACGGTGATCTCGCCATCCTGGTAGAAGCCTCCCACCATGAAATTCACCGGACTGTCGGCGTAGTTGGAAGTGAGGCGAAGTTCTTGGGTGTACTGCCGATTCTCGAAGGTGAAGTCGGCGGCAATGGTGGGATTGCTGCTGCCGCTGCCGCGGATGAGGTTGTCCTGCTCGATGTCGTAGAAGCCGGTCAAGGCGGTGAGGGTGAGCTCCGGCGTCACTTCCATATTTTGTTCCAAAGTGCCAAAGGCCTGGCTCGAATCCAGGAAAGGCACGCCGTTGTTTCTTACCCCGGGCCAGAATGCGGGGTCAAAATCGCCGAGCTGGGTGTAGCGGTTGAGGCGGCAGTCACTGTCACCGATAAAGGGGATATTGAGAGGAGGGACTCCACTGGTGCCGTCGGGACAGAACACGATCTGTCCGTCGCCGCCACTGCCCACCATCTGGTCATCGGAAAGGTTGAGCTTGAGGCGTGCCTGGTACCTGTCGTTGGGTTCGTACAGCGCGGTGCCGCGCACGATCCAGCTCTCCCTGGGAGCGAACTTGCGGTGCCTGGGGGGGAGGTTGCCGAGGCCGGGAATCGGCTGGCCGTTGTTCCTGAAGTAGCCTTCCTGGTCGGAGAAGCGCGCCGCCAGTCGCAGTCCCAGGGTATCGGTCACCGGGCCGGATATCACCATTTCCGCCAGTTTTTCCTCTGCCTCGAACTCGAAGCCGCCGCGCACCATGAGTTCAAATTCGTCCGTGGGGTCGGCGCTGCGCAGCGAGATCACTCCGGCGGTGCTGTTCTTGCCGTGGAACAGGGCCTGGGGGCCCTTGAGTACTTCAACCTGGGCGACATCGAACATGCCGGCGGTAAAGGCGTAGCCCTGGGTCAGCGCCAACCCGTCGATATTGAGGGACACCGACTGATCGACCGTGGCGGTCTGGGAGGTGGGGCCGATGCCCCGCAACGAGGCCTGGATACCCACGGTACCCACGGATTCGCCCATGACAAAGCCGGGCACCCGGTTGGCCACGGAATAGAGGTTGTGAGTCTGGAATTTTTCCAGGGTTTCCTGGGTGAAGGCGGTGGCCACCACCGGCACCCGCAGGATGGATTCCTCCCGCTTGCGGGCGGTGATGATGATTTCCTCCATGGCCTGGGCCATGGCGGGCGAGGCTTCCAGGGCCAGGCCGAGGCCCAGTGTTGCTATCAGTACGCGTTTCGAAAGCATGGCGACATCTCTCCTTTGTTGTTTTTACTCGATGCAAGCAAGCGGCGTGCGCGGATGAATGTGGATGGAGCAATGGGTGCGAGGAAACGGATTTGGCTCAGGCTTCCTTGTCCTCCGACCCCCGAGCCTTGTGCTTGTCGACCCCCATCCCCGAGTGGTTGATGGCCATGGCGTCGAGGTCGGGCATATGGGGGGGCGGGCCGTAGTCCGGGTTGTCAAAGAACGGTCCGGTCAGTTCGGCGGGGCCCATGTAGTGCAACTGGAACAGGCGCCAGGCAAACCGCCACTTGTCCCCCTGGTCGACAAAACGCTCATAGTAGATGCCGATGGTGGTACCCGGTTTGCCGTTGATAAAGGCGCTTTGCTCGGTGACATAGGTGCGGCCACTGGCAATGCCATCGCCAACCTCCAGAAGAGGAGTGCGAAAGGTCATGAGGATGCGTTTGAAATTGGGCATCAGGCGCTTGAGGTTCCAGACGATTTCGTCCCGGCCCTGCAATACCATGCCGGAAATTCGCCACTCCGCGTCCTCGGTGAAGCAGTCGCCAAAGGCGTCGAAATCCTTGCGCCACACCGCGTCCACATAGCGGGCGTGCAGTTGGCGGATACCGGATTCGGCTACCAGAAAATCTGTCATGTCGCTCACCTCTATCGTTATGTTGAGCCCCTGCCGACGATGCAGGCGAGGAAAGCCCAGCGGCCTCAGGGTCTGTGCATGTCGGCGGCGACGGGAATCAGGGATGGGTCGTCGTCGGTGAAGAAGGCCTCGCCGATGGTGGTGGGAGCCCCCGGCACGCCGATCAGCCGCGCAAATTTATGTCCTTCGAAGGTGGCCGCGCCCCACATGCGCGGCGCCAGGGCATCGCCAATGGTGAACAGTTGCGCCACCCTGCCTTCAAGTTCTTGTTCCAGATCGTTCACCGGGATGCGGCTGGTGGTGAGCACCACGGCGTCGACATTGTCGATGATTCGCGTCTCGTCGCTGTGGACATCCTCCACCACCACCTGGTGCTCGCCGATTTCCCGAATGTAGCTCATGGTGAAAATCCTGCCACCCGCGGAACGCAACCGCCCCACCATGGGGCGGCCATCCTGGGACGCCATCACCCGAGAGGAGAGAGGGAGAAAGTTGGGGGTGTGAAATTCCACCGTGGCGCCGTTCAGAGCCAGCCACTCGGCGATGGCCATGCCGGTGTGCAGGCCCTCGTCGTCCTGCACCACCACCTTGCCCCGGGGGGGCTGCTCCAGGGCAAGGATCTCCTCCGGCCGGTAGACAAAGTCACGGTCGTGGCCGGGGATGCCCATCTCGCTGTGAAAGCCGCGGCCGCTGCGGCTGTAACGGGCGCCGGTGGCCACTATCACCGCGTCGGGTTGTTGCTCCAGAATGCGGTCGGCGGTCGCCGTGGTGTTCAGCAGCACCCTGACCCCCAGGCGGTGAATTTCCCGCCGCCACCAGTCCACCGCCAGTTGGTAGGCCTCCCTCCCGGGAAGCCTGGCCCACTGGCTGAAGGCGCCCCCCAGTTGTCCGCTGGCTTCCATCAGGGTCACCCGGTGACCCCTGAGGGTGGCGGTGCGCGCTGCCTCCAATCCGCCCGGGCCGCCGCCGATCACCACCACCGTGGATGGACGGGGGGTGGGATCGTTGGCCTCGGGTCCCCAGGTGCGCTCGCGGTAACTCACCGGGTTGATGGCGCAGCCCGCCGAGCCGTCGTGGATGCCCGCCATGCACCAGTTGCAGGCGATACAGGTGCGGCTGCGTTCCTCCCTGCCTTCCCGGGCGTTGCGCACCAGATCCGGCTCGGCAATCAAGCCCCTGGCCGCGCCCACCATATCGCATACCCCGGCCTCGATCATGGCTTCGGCGTCCGCCACGGAGGTCATGCGGCCCAGCACGCTGAGCACCGGCACCCGACCGGCGGCGCCGCGCACCGCTTCCACATAGGGGCGGTACAGGTGAGGCTCCATGAACACCGAGGGCATGCCGATGTAATACTGTTGTGGTTCCGTGGCGATATCGAGATCGGCGAAGTCGATCAGGCCCGAGTCGGCGACGATTTTCAGCACGTCGCGGGCCTCGTCGCCGTGGTAGCCCCCTGTCAGTAACTGGTCGCAGTTGAAGCGCATCCCCACCGCCATGTCGGGACCGGCGGCCTCGCGGGCCACCTCCAGGGATTCCACCAGAAAGCGCATGCGGTTTTCCAGGCTGCCGCCGTATTCATCCGCGCGGCGGTTGAAATAGGGGGACAGAAACTGCTCCGCGAGGGCGCCGTGGGCGCCGTGGACCATGACCCCGTCGAATCCCGCCTCGCGCATATGGCGCACGGATTGTCCCAGGGCGTCCATCATCAGACGGATTTCCCCCCGGGTCATGGCCCGGGTGCCGAAGCCCTTCTCATGGCTGCGAAACTGGTTGGGGGAGGGGCCGAAGGCCGGTGCGGGCGGGCTCAGGGGTTGCCACTGGCCATGGGTCGCCCATTGGTAGTAAGGCTCGCCGAAGATCTTGCCGCTGGCCTCGTGAATGGCGTCGGTCAGGACGCGAAACGCGGGGATGGTGCTCGACTGGTGAGGGGAGGGCTGGAAAATCCGGGAGCGACCATGGAGGGTAAGTGTCAGGATGATCAGGCTGCAACCGCCCCGGATGCGCGCCACATTGTAGTGAATGTAGTCATCGGAGGGTTTGGTGCCAACCGCCATGGGCACCGCGTGGGGCGACATGTAGAAGCGGTTGGACAGCTCCACCGGGCCCAGCCTGATGGGGGTGAACACATTGGGGTATACCGGGTGCATGGAATGTCCTTCCCTCGTCCTTCATGTCGTTAATGACATCTATGTCGTTTCATTCTAATGGCAAAGGGACGCTGCAAGTCAAGACAGTTTCGACCCCGGGTGTGGCCAGGGGGGAAATCCACCTGTCGGCTGAGCATTCGCACAGGAAGTTAGCGCCATGATTCATGGTCTGTCAACAACAACCCGTCCACCGCCGGGTCGGGTCGGTGTCGAATCCTCCGTTCATCACAGGCAGGCCGAGGATAGATGGGCTTGACAGGCCCCGTGGTGGTTGATTACCTTCCTGTGCAACTGCTCAGGATTTTCTGGGTTCTATAATGAAACCAAGGACCGGGGATGACACGGTTTTTCCGCCGTTTCGAACTGTCCGCTCCGGTTGGCAACCTGCCCAGTCACCACAGCGAGGCGTGGCCATGAAAATCGTCGTCAATCAATCCCTCTGTGATGGCAATGGCGTCTGTGTGCGCGAGGCTCCGCAACTGTTCCACCTGGACGACGACTACCAGCTCCATGTCCTTGTCGACACCATCGACGCTGTCCAGATCGACAGGGCGCGGCGGGCCGTGCAGCTCTGCCCCAAGAGCGCTCTGACGCTCGTGGACCGCCGAGGCTGAAACCGCCGGCAAATATTCATCAACCGAGAGGTTCATTACCCGAGAGGTAAGGGGCATGACATTCGACACCATTATCAGGGGTGGCCGCATCGTCGACGGCACCGGCTGTCCGGCTTTCAGTGGCGATATTGGCATTGTTGCGGGACGCATCGCCGCGGTGGGGAACCTGTGTCGCAACAGTGCCCGGCAAGAGATCGATGCCGGTGGCATGATCGTGGCCCCCGGCCATGTCAACCAGCACTCCCACTACGATGTGGCTCTGTTCTGGGATCCCTATTGCTCCAATGCCGGGGAGAACGGCGTCACCACGGTGGTCAACGCCAACTGCGGGTTTGGCGTGGCCCCGGCCCGCTCCCGGGACCGGGAGCGCACCATGCGGATGCTGGAGACCACCGAGCAGATTCCGGTGTCCCACCAGCGCGCCGCCCTGCCCTGGGACTGGGAGAGCTTTCCGGAGTACCTGGCGCGGCTCGCGGCCCTGCCCAAGGGGGTCAATGTGATGACCTATCTGCCAGTCAACCCCCTGCTGGTCTATGTGATGGGCATCGACGCCGCCAAGACCCGCCGCCCCAGCGCCGCGGAAATGGCGGAGATCCACCGCCTCGTCAACGAAGCCATGGACGCCGGAGCCATCGGCATCTCCCTGTCCGCGATGGGGGCGGAAGGCAATTCACACCTGGACTGCGACGGCAGTCCCATGCCCACGGATGAGCTGGATCAGGAGGCTGTCGTCGATATCTGCCGCGCCCTGGTGGAGCGCGGCGAGGGGGTGATTCAGCTCCTCACCCAACTGGCCATTTACGGTGACCGCTCCTTGACCGAACGGGTTCTGGCCCTGGCCAAGGGTTCCGGGGTGACCGTCATCCACAACGCCTTTTTCAC
>JBJHDJ010000061.1:0-9963 GCA_050486485.1 Porticoccaceae bacterium | reverse complement strand
GGACGACAAGGTAATCGATGAAGTCTGCCGCCAGTCCGCCGGGGACGGTGTGGTGTCGGCGGTCAATTTCAACAGCCCCGGTCAGGTGGTGATAGCCGGCGACGCCGCCGCCGTGGATCGCGCCATTGCGGCGCTCAAGGCCGCCGGCGCCAAGCGCGCCCTGCCTCTGCCAGTCAGTGCGCCATTCCACACCTCCCTGATGAAACCGGCTGGCGATCACCTGGCGCCAGCCATTCTCGCCACCGCCTTCAGGGCGCCAGGCATTCCGGTGATACACAATGTTCACGCCCGCGCCGAGAGTGATCCCGACACCATCAAGGCGCTGATGATCGAACAGATTCACAAGCCGGTGCTGTGGGTGGATTGTATTGAAACCATGGTGGGCGGTGGCATCACCGCCATGGTTGAATGTGGTCCCGGCAAGGTGGTGGGGGGGCTTGCCAAGCGCATTGCCAAGGGCCTGACGATATTCGCCACGGAGGATGTTGCCTCCCTGGATGAAGCCCTTATTTCAACAAGATAAATCAAGGAGTTGAAGATGTTTCTTGAAGATAAAGTTGCACTTGTGACCGGAGCCAGCCGCGGTATTGGCGCGGCCATCGCCGACCTGCTGGGGGAGCAAGGGGCCACCGTGGTGGGTACCGCCACCAGCGAGGCGGGCGCCGCCGCCATCAGCGAGCGTCTTGCCGCCAAGGGGATCAAGGGGCGCGGCATGGTGCTGCAAGTCACCAGCGGGGACTCCGTGGCCGCGGTGCTGAAGGCGGTGGAGGAGGCGTACGGCGCGCCGCTGATTCTGGTGAACAATGCCGGCATCACCCGCGACAATATCCTCATGAGGATGAAGGATGAAGAATGGCACGAGGTCATCGACACCAACCTCAACGCCGTCTACCGCCTGTGCCGCCAGTCAGTGCGAGCCATGACCAAGGCGCGCTGGGGGCGTATCATCAACATCAGTTCGGTGGTAGGCTCCATGGGCAATGCCGGGCAGTCGAACTATGCCGCCACCAAGGCCGCTGTCGGTGGGTTTTCCCGGGCCTTGGCGCGGGAGCTGGGCTCCCGCAACATCACCGTCAATACCGTGGCGCCAGGCTTTATCGACACGGATATGACCCGCGAACTGCCCGAGGCGCAACGGCAGGCCCTGCTGACCCAGATTCCCCTGGCGCGGCTGGGGGAACCTGGTGAGGTTGCCGCTATTGTGGCTTTTCTGGCCGGTGAGGGCGGTGGTTACATCACCGGTGAAACCATTCATGTCAATGGCGGGATGTACATGGCTTGAGGGCCGCGACCAGCGGCACGCGGGGCGCTTTCGGGCCACCGAAAAGCCCGTTTATGCCTTAATTGGACAAAACCGGTTACGGATCGGGGTTTTTGCGTTAGAATGCCCGCCGTATTAACGCCTTACCCCGGGCCCTATGTACAGTCCCGACTCCTTGCCGGGGCAACATAAAAGAAATCTCTCTAGAACAGGAGTAATCTACAACATGAGCAGCATCGAAGAACGCGTTGTTAAAATGGTCGCCGAGCAACTGGGCGTCAAAGAAGACGATGTCAAGCCTGACTCTTCCTTTGTCGACGACCTGGGCGCCGACTCCCTGGACACCGTGGAGCTGATCATGGCTCTGGAAGAGGAATTTGACACCGAAATCCCCGATGAGGATGCTGAAAAAATCACCACTGTTCAGCAGGCTATCGATTACATCAACAACAACCTGAAGTAATCCGTCGCCACTGTAGCCAGTGGTCGCGGGACAAGGGCCGTGCTGTCAACAGCACGGCCTTTATTTTATGATCGGCGGTCCTGGACGATTGGACCACCGACGCTGTCGCGATGACAAACCCACTGACTTTCATCAACGGCGAGCCCGGTGACTGCCTGAGCAGCCACGACCGCGGGCTGGCCTATGGCCACGGGCTGTTCGAGACCATGCGGCTCGGCGGGGGAATCATCCCCCTGTTGGAAATGCATCTGGATCGCCTCGCCGATGGGGCCCGCCGGCTGAACATCCCTATGGATCGGGCGTCATTGATGGCCAACCTCGCCGCTCTGTTGCCGCGAATCCCCGGGGACGGCGTTGTCAAGCTGATGTTGACCGCGGGCCGCGGGCCGCGGGGATACCGCGCCGCGCCTTCCGCGACGCCTAATCTGATCGTTCACTGGTTTCCCGCGCCTGTCCTGGCCACCGAAGTCATTTTGCAGCCCTGTCGCTATCGGCTGCCGGACAATCCGGCCCTGGCGGGCGTCAAGCACCTCAACCGTCTGGATCAGGTGCTGGCGGCCAGCGAGTTGCAGCCACAAAGGGAGGGGCTGTTGATGGATGGTCGCCACCAGGTGGTGGAGGCGCTGAGCCATAATATCTTTGTCTGGCGCCGTGGGCGCTGGTTGACGCCGCCCCTGGATCGCTGTGGTGTTGCCGGGGTGATGCGGCGCTATCTCCTGGAATCGCTGCTTCCGGCCCTTGGCGAGGCGTGGGTCGAGGATGTTCTGCCCGTGGGGGATCTGGCGGAGGTGGAGGAAATGTTTGTGTGCAATGCGGTGGCCGGGATTGTGCCGGTCACGAAGGTCGAGGGGGTCGCCACTTGGCCTGTCCAGCCCCGCGGGGATCGTCTGCGCCGGGCCCTGGAGGAGAGGCTGCCGTGCTTCGCCGCCTGATCGTCGCCGGCGTTGGCGGCCTGCTTTTCCTGGTGGTGGTAGCCGCTGGCTTCCATTGGTGGGTACAGGACAGTCTGCGCCAGCCCCTGTCCTTCGAGGGAGAGATCCACACCCTGATGGTGGAGCGAGGCGGTTCGCTGCTGTCTCTGTCGCGCCGGCTCCACGAGCAGGGCCTGACCAACAGCCCGCTTCCCCTGCAGGTTCACGCCCGTATGGCGGACACGGCCACCATCCATGCCGGTGAATACCTGATCAAGGCCGGGGACAGCCTGCTGGACCTGGTGGACAAGATGGTGCGGGGCGAGGTGGTGCTGCACCGGGTGACCTTTCCCGAGGGTCGCACCCTGTCCCAATGGCTGGAAATTGTCGCCGCTCACCCCATCCTTTCCGCCCACCCGCTGCCGGACTTGGCGGACCTCGAATCCCTGGTGGCGGAGCAGGTTGAGTTGCCGCCGGAGGGCTGGTTTTTCCCCGATACCTATACCTTTCCCCGGGATCGTCCAGCCCTGGATATCTTTCGCCAGGCCCATCGTCGAATGACCGCCATCCTCGACGAAGAGTGGCGCCAGCGGCAGCCCGACCTGCCCATCGACACACCCTACGAAGCGCTGATTCTCGCCTCCATCATCGAAAAGGAAACCGGCGTGCCCCACGAGCGCGGGGAGATTGCCGGGGTCTTCGTGCGCCGACTCAACCTGGGCATGCGCCTGCAGACCGACCCCACGGTCATCTACGGCCTGGGGGACCGATTCGAGGGCAATCTGACCCGCCAACACCTGCGGGAGGATACCGAGTTCAACACTTACCGCATCGACGGGCTGCCACCCACGCCCATCGCCAACCCCGGGCGGGATGCCATCCGCGCCGCCCTCAACCCGGAACCGGGATCCACCCTGTTCTTCGTCGCCCGGGGCGACGGCAGCCACCAGTTTTCCGACACCCTGGACCAGCACAACAGGGCTGTGCGCAAGTACCAGCTCAACCGGCGGCCGGACTATCGCTCCTCGCCGCCCCCTCCGCCAGCGGCGCTGGACACCCCCGAGGAACCGGAGCAAGGAGCCGCTGAGTGACGGGCAAGTTCATTACCCTGGAAGGGGGCGAAGGAGTTGGCAAGACCACCAACCGCGTCTTTATCGAGGGCTGGCTGCGGGTCCGGGGGATCCCTTTCGTGGCCACCCGGGAGCCCGGCGGCACCCCCTATGGGGAAAGGATCCGTGAACTGCTGCTGGACCACCATCAGGAAGATCTCGACCCCATGGCGGAATTGCTATTGATTTTCGCCGCCCGCGCCCAACACCTCGCCCACCTGATCCGACCCGCCCTGGCGCGTGGCACCTGGGTGCTGTGCGACCGATTCACCGACGCCACCTATGCCTATCAGGGAGGGGGGCGCGGCCTGGGCATGGAGGCGGTGGCTACCCTGGAGAACCTGGTGCAGGACAACCTGCGACCGGACCTGACCCTGGTGCTGGATATCGATCCCGCCTCCGGCATGGCCAGGGCCAGCCGTCGCGGGGAACTCGACCGTTTCGAAGTCGAACAGATGGCCTTTTTCGAACGGGTGAGGGAAACCTACCTCTCCCGCGCCGCCAATGCTCCAGATCGTTACCAGGTGATCGACGCCTCGGCCCCCCTCGCGCAAGTTCAGGATGACATTGCCCGCGCCCTGGAGGCCTTGCAATGACCGTGGCCGCGAGACCCTGCCCGTGGCACGGCGCGGCCTGGCAGTCCCTTGCCGAGCTGATCCGCCTGGAACGCCTGCCCCATGCCCTGCTGCTGGCCGGACCCTCGGAAACCGGCAAGGGCCTGCTCGCCAGGTCCCTCGCCCAGCGCCTGTTGTGCGGCGATGCCAATGAGAATGGCGCCTGTGGCCAGTGCCGCGGCTGTCAACTGTTCGCCGCCGGCAGTCATCCGGATTTTCTGCTGCTGGAGCCGGCTGAAGGTAGCAAGGTGATCAAGGTGGACGACATTCGCGCCGCTGGCGAGTTTGCCGGCAAAACCGCCTCCCAGGGGGGGTGGCGCGTCCTGTTGGTGAACACCGCCGAGGCCATGAATGTCAACGCCGCGAACGCCTTCCTGAAAACCCTCGAGGAGCCTGGTCAGCGGGTGCTGCTGATACTGGTTTCTCACCATTTGTCGTCGGTGCTGCCCACCATCCGCAGTCGCTGTCGCATCCTGCCTCTCGGAGAGGTGCCACCAGGGATGGCCGTGGAGTGGCTCGCCGAGCGGATACCCGAGGGTCAGGCGCCGGACAAGCTGCTCGCCCAGGCGGGAGGCAAGCCCCTGCGGGCCTTGCGCTTCCTGGATGGTGAGTTGCGCGGCCAACTGGATAGATTTGAAGATACCCTGGCGGGGATGGAGTCTGGCAGCCTGTCTGTTCTCGAAGCCGCCCGCGCCCTGCAGGATATTCCCGGCCGGGAGCTGGTGGAATGGTTCCAGCATCGCGTCCATCGCCGACTCCGACAGCCACCCCTGCTGGGCAGCGAGCGGGCTGGGCCTTTTTTCCGTTTCCACGATCGCCTGGTGACGGTGCGCCAGCGGGTTACCGGGACCACCAACCCCAATGCCCAGTTGCTTTGGGAGGAGGTTTTAATGGACTGGAGAGCGGTGCTAGACTTCGACGCAAGACACGACGCCCGAGGTGGCTAGATGGAACTTTCCGGCGGCGGCATGCGCCACGGCATACTGACCCTCAGTATCGCCAACATCGATGAGTTGTTCGCCTGCTACATGCCCTTCGTCAAAGGAGGCGGGCTGTTCGTGCCAACCCGCAAGCCGTTCGTGATCGGTGACGAGGTCTTTCTGCTGCTTGACCTGTACGGCGAGGCGGACAAGATCCCGCTGGCTGGCAAGGTGGTTTGGGTGACCCCTTCCGGAGTGGTCACCAACCGCAAGCAGGGCATCGGCATCCAACTCAACGATGATGCCGCGGCCCTGGTCCACCGCATCGATACCCTGCTGGCGGGGTATGCCACTCCGGATGCCGTCACCCATACGGTTTGATGCCATCCCCGATGCTCATTGACTCCCACTGTCATCTCGACAGGCTCGATCCCGCCCGTGCCGGCGATACCGTGGACGGCTTGCTCGATACGGCCCGTGCCAGGGGCGTGGGGGCATTCATCACCGTGGCGGTGGATGTGGAATCCTCCCGGCATCTGGTGGGATTTGCCGCCACGCATCCGGATGTGTTCGTCTCGGTGGGTGTCCACCCGCTCCAGGAGACCCCCAAACCCGTTCCCGCCGTGGAGGATCTGGTCGCTCTCGGGCGGATGGACAGGGTGGTGGCGATCGGCGAGACCGGTCTCGACAACCATTACGCCGCGGACACCGCCGCCTGGCAGGTGGACAGCTTCGTCAATCACCTGGAGGCCGCCAGGGCACTCGGCAAGCCGGTAATCGTGCACACCCGGGAGGCTCGGCAGCAGACCCTGGATATCCTGCGCCGCCATGCCTGCCGGGACAGCGCCGGCGTATTGCACTGTTTCACGGAGAGCTGGGAGATGGCCAAAGCGGCCCTCGATCTCAATTTTTATATTTCCTTCTCCGGCATCATCACCTTCCGCAATGCCGCGGACCTGCGGGATGTGGTGAAAAAAGTTCCCCTCGACCGCCTGTTGGTGGAAACCGACGCCCCCTGGCTGGCTCCCGTGCCCCACAGGGGCAAGCAGAACCAGCCGGCCTTCGTGGTGGAGGTGGCCGCCCAGGTGGCGGAACTTCGCGGACTCGATGCCGAGGAGCTGGCCGCCATCACCACCGACAACTGCCGGCGGCTGTTCCGCCTGCCTGGTTGAGGGGGTAGAATCCCGCTTCCATCCTATCGTCGGCCGGTGATCAACAGGAGTCCCCATGGAGCAACACACAGACACTCAGCGCATCGTCGTCAAGACCTTCCCGGTGGGGCCCTTGCAGTGCAACTGCTCCATCATTGGCGATACCCTGAGCGGCACCGCGCTGCTGGTTGATCCGGGCGGCGATGCCCAGCTGATTCTCAATGAGCTGGAAACCCTGGGACTGAAAGTGGTTGCCATCATCCATACCCACGCCCACCTAGACCATATTCTCGCCGCTGGCGAAATCAAGAAGGCCACTGGCGCGCCGATCTATCTCCACGAGGGCGACATGTTTCTGTGGGAGGGCGTCGAGGAGCAGTGCCGGCGTTTTGGCGTGCCCCCGGTCAAGCTGCCCCAGCCCGATCACTTTCTGCGGGACGATCACGACCTGGGTTGTTGCGGCGGCGTGGCCCTGCACACACCGGGACACACCCCCGGCTCCACCAGTTTCTGGTTCGAGGAAGCCAATACCCTGGTGGCCGGGGACACCCTGTTCCGGGGCAGCATCGGGCGCACCGATCTATGGGGTGGCAGCTTCGAGGCCATCGTCAGCTCCATTCGCGAACGCCTCTATAGGCTCGATGACGAAGCGGTGGTGATTACCGGCCACGGCCCCAATACCCTGATCGGCATCGAGAAGGAAACCAACGCCTTCGTGCGCGCCTGAGGTTCGGTCATGGAACGGCAAATACTCGACATGCTCGACCTGCAGGACGCCATGAACCGCAAGGTGCATCCGCAATGGCGCGAACAGGAATTCGCCTGGTATCGGGCCATTTGGATCGAGTGCGCCGAGCTGATGGAGCACCACGGCTGGAAGTGGTGGAAAAAGCCATCGCCGGATCGCGACCAGGTGATTCTCGAACTGGTGGATATCTGGCATTTTGGCCTCAGCATTCTGTTGTTACAGGGTTCTTCCGCCACAGAGATAGCCGGCGATGTGCGGGCGGGTTTCGAGCAGGCGGCCACCCCTGGAGATTTTCTCGACGATGTCGAGCGTTTCACCCAGACTGTCCTGGAAACGCGCCGCTTTTCCGTATCCCGGTTCGCCACCCTGATGCAGGGCGTCGATCTGTCCTTCGATGAACTCTATGCCCGCTATGTGGGCAAGAACATGCTCAACCTGTTCCGTCAGGATCAGGGCTACCAGCAGGGCAGCTACCACAAGACCTGGGGCGGCCGCGAGGACAACGAGCACCTGATGGAAATCCTCAATCAACTGGACCGCGCCAGCGGCAGTTTTCGCGACGATGTCTACCGCTCCCTCGAAGTACGCTACCGGGAGACCCAGATTGCCGGATGAGCGGTGCGGTGGCGGGGTGAAAAACCCCCCTGTTTCCGTATAATGCTGGCTCCCTAACCGACAACCCTCTCAACATTCCTCACACGGAGACACCTGTGAAAGCACCTGTACGAGTTGCCGTGACTGGCGCGGCCGGACAAATCAGCTATTCCCTTCTGTTCAGAATCGCGGCCGGTGAAATGCTTGGCCCCGACCAGCCGGTCATCCTGCAGATGCTTGAAATCACCCCCGCCCTGGAGGCTCTCAACGGCGTCGCCATGGAGCTGGACGACTGCGCCTTCCCCCTGCTGGCGGGCATGGTGCAGACCGACGACCCCAATGTCGCCTTCAAGGACGCCGACTACGCCCTGCTGGTGGGCGCCAGGCCACGCGGCCCCGGCATGGAGCGCAAGGACCTGCTGGAGGCCAACGCCGCCATTTTTTCCGTGCAGGGCAAGGCGCTCAACGACCATGCCAACCGCGCCGTCAAGGTGCTGGTGGTGGGCAACCCGGCCAACACCAATGCCCTGATCGCCCAGCGCAACGCGCCGGACCTCGACCCGCGCCAGTTCACCGCCATGACCCGCCTGGATCACAATCGCGCCCTGACCCAGTTGGCACAGAAGACCGACGCCAGCATCAACGATGTGACGCGCATGATCATCTGGGGCAACCACTCCTCCACCCAGTATCCCGACATCCACCACGCCACCGTCAAGGGCCAGGGGGCCATTGGCCTGGTGGATCAGGATTGGTATGAAAACACCTTTATCCCCGATGTCCAGCAGCGCGGCGCCGCCATCATCAAGGCGCGGGGTGCTTCCAGCGCCGCCTCCGCCGCCAATGCCGCCCTGGGTCACATGCGCAGCTGGGCCCTGGGCTCCGCGGCGGGTGACTGGGTGAGCATGGGGGTGTATTCCGACGGCAGTTACGGTATCGAGAAGGGACTGATCTACTCCTTCCCCTGTGTGTGCAAGGATGGCGACTGGCGGATCGTCCAGGGCCTGGAAATCAACGGGTTTTCCCGCGACCGCATGACCGCCACCGAGACCGAACTGGTGGAAGAGCGCGACGCCGTCAGCCATTTGCTGCCCTGATCCCTGCTTTCTCCAGGCTCACGGTAATAAAAAACCCCCTGAAAAGGGGGTTTTTTATGCCGATTGCTCAGGGCTGGGTGTCAGGACAGCCCGCGCACCGGCACCAGGGCACCGTGGATGGCGCGGGCCTCGTCGGACGCCAGGAAGCAGATCACGCTGGCCAGATCCTGTGGCGCAACCCACTTGGCGTGGTCGGCATCCGGCATGGCCTGGCGATTGGCCGGGGTGTCGATGATGCTGGGCAGCACGGCGTTGACATTGATACCCTGGTCACGCAGTTCCGCGGACAGACTCTCCGTCAGGCGCATGACGACGCTTTTCGAGGCGCCGTAGGCCCCCAGTTGCGCCTGGCCCTGCAGGGCGCCGAGAGCGCCCACATTGACGATGGCGCCACGCCCCCGTTCCACCATGCCGGGCACCACGGCGGCAATCATCGAGCGCAGGGTCTGTACATTGATTTTGAACATGGCGTCCCAGCCCTCGTCGCCGATATCGTGGGAAGGACCCATGTGAAAGCCGCCCGCCAGGTTGAGCAGCCCGTCGATCACGCCCATCTTCTCCACCTGCCGGGCGGTGGCGGTGGTGTCGGTGAGATCGAAGGCAAACTTTTCCTGGTTGGGGGCGAAATCGTCTGGAAAGGCGAGGTCCACCAGCAGCGGGGTGGCGCCCGCGGAGGTAACCGCCGCCGTGACGGCGCGCCCGAGGCCGCCGGCGGCGCCGGTGATGACAATGCGTTTGCCGGATAAGCTCATGTTCAACTCCTGTTGGCTTTTGTGATGACAGGTCCGCGGCAAGGAATGGCGGTCAGGGTGTCATTATGCCAGCACCGGGCAGCGCCGTCAGTGCCAGGCACCGCGATCGGGGTTCAGCCCCGGTGGTTAGCGCCATCCCCGCCATGGCTGGTATACTTGGCACTCATTTCTCCATGCCATGCCCCATGTCCACAGCGTTCTATGAAATTGTCCTGCTTCCCGACGGGGATTTTGCCCTGCAGCGCACCGACGACGATGCCGAACCCCTGGTTCGCATACGCTTTTCCGAGGAGGCGAGGGACTTTCTCGGGGATGCCGGCATCGAGGTGGCCCAGGCCATGAT
>JBJHDJ010000060.1:0-10033 GCA_050486485.1 Porticoccaceae bacterium | reverse complement strand
CCCCTCGGTTGATTGACTACAAAAAAACGATTCCATGTTGCTTTTTCCCATCCAGGACGACCCCCGCGGGCGCCGTCACAGATTCCCCTGGAACAGGCCCTTGAGCCTGGCCAGCATGTTTTCCACTACCCCACTTTTCTCCTTGCGCCGCTGGTGCTGGCGACCACCCTCGCGGTGCTGCTGCAACCCGTAGTGCAGCAGCCCCACGCCGGTGGAGTAGATGGGGTTGTTGACGATATCGGTGAGGCCCCGTATGTCCTGGGGAGCCCCGACCCGCACCGGCATGTGAAAGATTTCCTCCGCCAGTTCCACCACCCCCTCCATCTTCGAGGTGCCGCCGGTGAGCACGATGCCCGCCGCCATCAGATCCTCGTAGCCGCTGCGGCGCAGTTCCGCCTGGATCATCGAGAACAGTTCGTCGTAGCGGGGTTCCACCACCTCCGCCAGGGCCTGGCGGGAGAGGTCGCGGGGCTGGCGGTCGCCGACACTGGGCACCTTGATGGTTTCCTCGGGCCCGGCCAGCTTGGCCAGGGCGCAGGCATAGCGAATCTTCAACTCCTCGGCGTGGGGTGTCGGGGTGCGCAGGGCCATGGCGATATCGTTGGTCACCTGGTCGCCGGCAATGGGTATCACCCCGGTGTGGCGGATGGCGCCATCGGAAAAGATGGCGATATCGGTGGTGCCGCCGCCGATATCCACCAGGCACACACCGAGTTGCTTCTCGTCCTCGGTGAGCACGGCGTGGCTGGAGGCCAGTTGTTCGAGGATGATGTCCTCCACTTCCAGTCCGCAGCGGCGGATGCACTTCTTGATGTTCTGGGCGGCGTTGGCGGCGCAGGTCACCAGGTGCACCTTGGCCTCCAGGCGCACCCCGGACATGCCCATGGGCTCCTTGACGCCCTCCTGGTTGTCGATGATGAACTCCTGGGGCAGCACATGGAGAATTTCCTGGTCGGCGGGGATGGCCACCGCGCGGGCGGCGTCGATCACCCGCTCGATGTCTTGCAGCAAGACCTCCCGGTCGCGAATGGCGACGATGCCGTGGGAGTTGAGGCTGCGGATATGGCTGCCGGCGATCCCGGCGTACACGGAGTGGATGTGGCAGCCAGCCATCAGCTCCGCTTCCTCGATGGCGCGCTGGATGGCGTGCACCGTGGACTCGATGTTCACCACCACCCCTTTTTTCATGCCGGACGACGGGTGCATGCCGGTGCCGACGATTTCCAGCTTGCCCTCCTGGCCAGCCACGCCGACGATCGCCACCACCTTCGAGGTGCCTATATCCAGGCCCACGATCATTTGTTCATTGCTGGCGCTAGCCATTGGTCGCCCTCTTTGCGTTTGCCGTGTCGTTGTTCACGGTGTTGTTTGCTGAACTGTCCTTCTCCGTTTTCCAGCGCACGGCGACACCGTTGCCGTAGCGGATGTCGATGGCCTCGATCTGGTCGACGCGCACCGCCAGGGCCTGGTCCCACACCCGCAGGAAACGCTGCACCTTTTCGATGACCTCGCCGCGCCCCACCGCCAGGGAAGGTCCCTCGGCAAAGCGCAGGTGCCAACCGCCGCGCTCACCCATGCGGAACTCCTCGATGCGCAGGCCGGTGGGATGCAGCAACTGGCTGAGCATCCGGTATTGCTGCATCACCTGCCGCTCCATGCCCTCGGGACCCGCCAGCAGGGGCAGGTCGGGCAGGCCCACCACCGTTCCCACATCCAGGGTGCGGCCGCGGTTGTTGAGAAAACCGCTGTCGCCCCAGCGGGCGATGGGAACCTCCTCGTGGATGACGATCACCAGTTGGTCGGGCCACTGGCGCCGGGCGCTGGCGCTGGCCACCCAAGGGTGGGCTTCGAGCCCTTCGCGAATGCGCTCCAGGTCGAGGCTGAGAAAACCACCGCTGAGGCTGGCGGCGACGATGTCCTCCACATCCCGGGTGCTGAGATTGGTGATCTCGCCATCCACCCCGATCACGGCTATGGGCACATCCAACTGGCGGTACAGGTAGGCCATGCCCCACAGGCCGCCCAACAGCACGGAGATACCCAGCGCCGCCACCAGCACCCGGGTGAACAGACCGGGACCGCGGCGCGGCGCCCGCCGCGATGCGCCGGCGCGCGGTTCGATCCACTCGGCGGCGCTGTTCATCAGGCCTCCTCCCCGGCCAGGGCGCTGGCCAGAATGCGCACCACCAGGGCCCCGAAATCCAGGCCCTGGGCCTTGGCCGCCATGGGCACCAGGCTGTGGTCGGTCATGCCGGGCACGGTGTTGACCTCCAGTAACTGGAAGTTGCCGTCGCCATCCAGCATCACATCCACCCGCCCCCAGCCGCGACAGCCGAGGCTGTTGAAGGCGGCCAGGGACAGGGACTCTAGCTCCCGCTGCCGTTGGGGGGACAGACCGCAGGGGCACAGGTAGCGGGTGTCGTCCCGCAGGTACTTGGCCTCGTAGTCGTAGAAGCCCCGGTCGGTCTCCAGCTTGATGGGCGGCAGGGCCTGGTTGTCGAGAATGGCCACGGTGTATTCCGCGCCGCTCAGCCAGGCCTCGGCGATGACGCCGTCCCCCAGGGCCGCCGCGGCGCGCCAGGCGCTCTCCAGCTCGGCGGCGCTGGCCGCCCTGGCCATGCCCAGGCTGGAACCTTCCCGGGCGGGCTTGACCATGGCGACGCCCCCCAGCCGGTCCAGCACCTGCCGCCAGTCGCTGTCTGGGCGCAGCTCGGCGAAGGGCGCCGTTGGCAATCCCAGGCCCTGCCACAACAACTTGGTGCGTATCTTGTCCATGGCCAGGGCGGAGGCCAGCACGCCGCTGCCGGTGTAGGGCAGGCCGAGGCACTCCAGGGCCCCCTGCAGGGTGCCGTCCTCGCCGCCGGGACCATGCAGCGCGATGAACACCCGGTCCGGGGCCAGATCCTCGAGGCGGCCGATGATATCCAACCCCACATCGATACCCACCGCGTCCACGCCGGCATCGAGCAGGGCCTGCAACACCGCGGCGCCACTGATCAGGGAGATGGCCCGCTCCGCCGAGGTGCCGCCGTAGAGCACCGCCACCCTGCCGAACCTGGCCATGTCAATGGCTCCTGTCGCATTGCCCATCAGCGCAACCTCCGGTCGGCCAGCAGCTTCACCAGGCGACCGACGCTGCCGGCGCCCTGGGTGATGACGATATCGCCGCCTTGCACCAGGTTGGCGACGATGTCGGGAATCTCCTCGATGGTGGCGGCGTACACCGGGTCCACCAGGCCGCGCTGGCGGATGGTGCCGCACAACTGCCGGCTGGTGGCGCCGGGTATTTCCGCCTCGCCGGCGCCGTAGACCTCGTTGACGATCAGCACATCGCAGGTGGACAGCACCTGCACGAAGTCCTCATACAGATCCCGGGTGCGACTGTAGCGGTGGGGCTGAAAGATCATCACCAGGCGGCGGTCCGGCCAGCCGTCGCGCACCGCCTTGATGGTGGCGGCCACTTCACGGGGATGATGGCCGTAGTCGTCCACCAGCATGGCGGTCCCTCCCGGGACCGGGTATTCGCCGTACACCTCGAAGCGGCGGCCCACCCCCTGGAAACCCTCCAGGCCCCGCACAATGGCGTCGTCGTCGATCCGTTCATCGGTGCACACGGCGATGGCGGCGGTGGCGTTCAGCACATTGTGAATACCGGGAATATTGAGCCGCACGGCGAGGCTCGCCAGGCCGTCGGGCCTGTGCACCCGGAAACGCGAGGTGCGCTCCTTGAGACTGACATCGCTGATGCGGAAATCCGCCGTCGCATCGAAGCCGTAGGTGAGCACCGGCCGCGACACCCGGGGAATGATGCTCCGTACATGGGGGTCGTCGAGGCACAGCACCGCCAGCCCATAGAAAGGCAGGTTGTGGAGAAACTCGACGAAAGTACCGGTGAGGCGGCTGAAATCGAAACCGTAGGTTTCCATGTGGTCGGCGTCGATGTTGGTGACCACCGAGACCATGGGTTGCAGGTGCAGGAAGGAAGCGTCGCTCTCGTCCGCCTCGGCCACCAGGTAGCGGCTCTCACCGAGGCCGGCGTTGGTGCCGGCGCTGGTGACGCGGCCACCGATCACGAAGGTGGGCGCCATGCCCCCGGCGGCGAGAATGGCGGAAATCAGGCTGGTGGTGGTGGTCTTGCCATGGGTTCCGGCCACCGCGATGCCATGGCGATAGCGCATCAACTCCGCCAGCATTTGCGCGCGGCGCACCACCGGAATGCGCTGGGCGCGGGCGGCGGCGATCTCTGGATTGTCGTCCGCCACCGCGGAGGACTGCACCACCACATCGGCGCCGCTGACATGCTCGGCGGCGTGACCCGGGAGAATGGCGGCCCCCAACGCCGCCAGGCGCCGGGTGTTGGCGTTGTCCTGCAGATCGGACCCGGATATTTCGTAGCCCTGGTTGAGCAGCACCTCGGCGATGCCGCACATGCCGCTGCCGCCGATGCCGACAAAATGAATGCGGCGAATGCGGCGCATCTCCGGAACTCGGTAGCGGGTGACGGCTTCGCTCATGGCATCACCTCCTGGCAGAGATCCGCCACCGCGGCGGCCGCCTGAGGCCTGGCGAGGCTGCGCGCCGCCTCGGCCATGGACAACAAGCGCCGGGGATCGGCCGCCAGCCCGGCCAGTTGCCGCGCCAGGCTTTCCGCGTCGAGATCCCGCTGCTGAATCAGCAGGGCGGCGCCGTGGTCCGCCAGCCATTGGCCATTGCCGGTCTGATGGTCGTCGATGGCGGCGGGGAACGGCACCAGCAGCGCCCCGATCCCGGCGGCCGCCAACTCCGACACGGTGAGGGCACCGGCACGGCACACCACGAAATCCGCCCAGCGGTAGGCCTCGGCCATGTCGGCGATAAAGGGCTCCACGGAGGCCGTGACGCCAGCGCCGCGATAGGCCTCTGTGGTGGCCTCCAGGTGATTGCGGCCACACTGATGACGGACTTCAGGGCGCTGATCGGGCGCCATCATCCCCAGGGCGGCGGGCATCAGACGGTTGATGGCGGCGGCCCCGAGACTGCCCCCCAGCACCAACAGGCGCAGGGGGCTGTGCCCGCCCACGCCACGCTCGGCGGGGGCGGGCAAGGCGGCGATCTCCGGGCGCACCGGGTTGCCCACCAGACTGGCCCCCGCCAGGGTGCCGGGAAAGGCTTCCGCCACACGGTTGGCATGGCGCGCCAGAATGCGATTGGTGGTGCCGGCCACGGCATTCTGTTCGTGAATCACCAGGGGAGTACCGGCGAGCCGGGCGGCGATGCCGCCGGGGCCTGAGGCAAAACCGCCAAAGCCCACCACCACCGCGGGGCGCACCTTGCGCAGCACCGCCCGCGCCTGCCATAGCGCCCGCAGAATGCGCAGCGGGGCCAGCAGCTTGACCGCCAGCCCCTTGCCCCGCACGCCGCTCACGGCGATGGTGTTGAGGGGAATGCCGCGGGCCGGCACCAACTCCGCTTCGATGCCGGCGCTGGTGCCGAGCCACTGCACGGCGTGGCCGCGGCGGATCAATTCATCCGCCACCGCCAGGGCCGGGAACACATGTCCCCCGGTACCGCCCGCCATGATCAGCACTGTGCTACCCCCTGTTTCCACGATTGACCTGCCTGCCCGAGGGGCGCTGTTGTCCCCAGGCGCTGTCGTCCATGTCCACGCCGATACGCAACACCAGCGCCACCATGGCCGCGCTCACCAGCAGACTGCTGCCCCCGTAGCTGACGAACGGCAGCGTCAGGCCCTTGGTGGGCAGCAACCCGGAGGTGACGCCGATATTGATGAATGCCTGTCCCGCCAGCAGGATGCCGATGCCAAAGGCGGTGTAGGCGGCGAACCAGTCCTGGCGGCGCACCGCGCGGCGACCGATGGTGAGCACCCGCAGCACCAGGGCGATGAACAGGCAAACCATCAACACCACCCCGAACAGGCCGAACTCCTCGGCGAAGATGGCGAACACGAAGTCGGTATGGGCTTCCGGCAGGTAGAAAAGCTTCTGCACGCTGTTGCCGAGCCCGACTCCGAACCATTCGCCGCGCCCGAAGGCGATGAGGGACTGGGTGAGCTGATAGCCGGAATTGAACTGGTCGGCCCAGGGGTCGAGGAAGGTCACCAGCCGCTGCATGCGGTAGGGCGAGGCCACCGCCAGAACCCCCAGGCCGGCGCCGCCAATGCCCAACAGCACCACGAAGATCCACAGGGGCACGCCGGCGAGGAACAACATGCCCATCACCGTGCCGCAGATCACCACCGCCGAACCGAAGTCCGGTTGCAGCAACAGCAGCAGGCCGACGATGGCGAGCATCACCATGGGCTTCACAAAACCCAGCCAGTGATTGCGAATTTCCAGTTGGTGGCGGTGCAGGTAGGCCGCCATGAACACGATCAGTGCCAGTTTGGCCACCTCCGCCACCTGCAAGTTGATGATGCCGAGGCCGATCCAGCGCCGCGCGCCATTGACTTCGCGGCCGATGCCGGGGATCAGCACCGCCACCAGCAGCAGCACCGACAGCACCGCGATCAATTCGCTGTAGCGGAACCAGAGCCGCGATGGCGTCCGCAACACCACCAACGACACCACCGCGGCCAGCACCAGGTAGACGAGGTGGCGCTTGAAGAAATAGAAGCCATCTCCCACCGTGTGATCGGCGTAGCTGATGGAGGAGGAGGCCACCATCACCAGGCCGATGGAGGCCAGGGCCAGGGTGACCATCACCAGAGTGGTGTCGAGCCCGGGAAGAGACTGGCGCTGGATGCGGACCCAGGGGCGCAGGGTGGCGGTGTTCATGGCAACGCCTCCACTGCCTGGACAAACCGCTCGCCGCGCTCGGCAAAGCCGCTGAACATGTCGAAGCTGGCGCAGGCCGGCGACAACAGCACCTTGTCACCGGGGCGGGCGCTCTCGGCGGCGGCGGTCACCGCGGCGGACAGGGAGGTGGCGTACACCACATCACAGACACCCTTGAGGGCTTCGGCCATGGCGGCGGCGTCTTCCCCCATCAGTACCGCCAATCGCACCCTCTGGCGGGCGGCGCGACCCAGGGGTGAAAAGTCCTGGCCCTTGCCCTGGCCGCCGGCGATCAGCACCAGGTCGTTGCCCTCGGGGCCGGACAAGCCCTCGATGGCGGCCATGGCGGCCCCCACGTTGGTGGCCTTGGAATCGTTGATCCAGGTAATGCCACCCTTGTCCGCCACCCGCTGGCAGCGGTGGGGCAAACCGCCGAATTCCCTCAGCGCCGACAGCATGGGGGCCATGGACAGCCCGGCGGCATGGCCTAGCGCCAGCGCCGCCAGGGCATTGGCGAGATTGTGGCGCCCCTGCAGGGCCAGTTCCGCCACCGGCATCAGGGGGTTGTACTCGAAGGCTATCCAGTTCTCCCCCTCCACGGCGACGAGGCCAAACCCCTTGAAGTCCGGCTTGTCGAGGCCGAATGTCCACTGCTTGACGGCGGCGGACACCAGGGGCTGGGACAGGGGGTCGTCGCGGTTGACCACCACCTGGCGGGCGCCGCGGAAGATACGGTGCTTCGCCGCATGGTAGCGCTGCATATCCGGATAGCGGTCCATGTGGTCGGGGCTGACATTGAGCACCGTGGCCACCTCGGCGCCGAGGTGCTCCACCAGTTCCAACTGGAAGCTGGACAGTTCCACCACGAACAGGTCGCGGTTGGCCGCCAACAGGTCGAGGGCCGGCACCCCCAGATTGCCCCCCACCCCGGCGTTGAGACCGGCGCGGGCCGCCATCTCGCCCACCAGGGTGGTGACCGTGCTTTTGCCATTGGAGCCGGTGATGGCGACGATGGGTGCCCCGGCTGCCCCGGCAAACAGTTGAATATCCCCGGTGATCGGCACCCCCGCGTCGGCCGCGGCCCGCAACGCGGGATCCGCCAGGGGCAGGCCGGGGCTGACCACCAGGCGGCTGGCGCCCCGCAGGGTGGCGGGATTGAATTCCCCCAGCTCCACGGGTGCCTGGGGCACGGTACGCGCCAGTTCCGCCAGGCCGGGGGGGTCGACGCGGCTGTCCACCACCACGAAGGGCTCCCCCTGTTTGGCCAGATAACGGGCAACCGACAGACCGGTGGCGCCAAGGCCCACCACCACGGTCAGTCTGTTGGTTGCGATCAGTTCAGTCACTGGTTACTGTCCGTCTTCAAAAAATTTGCCTTCTTCAACGACATAGGCCCGTCATCAACGCAATTTGAGAGTGGCGAGGCCGATCAGCACCAGCACCACCGTGATAATCCAAAACCGCACGATCACCCGCGGTTCCGGCCATCCCTTCAATTCAAAGTGATGGTGGATGGGGGCCATGCGGAAAATCCGCTTGCCGGTCAGCTTGAAACTGGCCACCTGGAGAATCACGGAAACGGTCTCCAGCACGAAGATGCCGCCCATGATGAACAGCACGATTTCGTGGCGGACGATCACCGCGATCACCCCGAGGGCGGCACCCAGGGCCAGGGCGCCGACATCCCCCATGAATACCTGGGCCGGATAGGTGTTGAACCACAGGAAGCCGAGCCCGGCGCCGCCGAGGGCGGCGCAAAACACCACCAGTTCGCCGGCGCCCGGGATAAAGGGCACTTGCAGGTAATTGGCGAATACGGCGTGGCCCGCCACATAGGCGAAGATGCCCAGGGCGCCCCCCACCAGCACGGTGGGCATGATGGCGAGGCCGTCGAGGCCGTCGGTGAGGTTGACGGCGTTGCTGCTGCCAACGATGACAAAATAGGTGAGCACCACGAAAAAGGGTCCGAGGGGAATCGCCACTTCCTTGAAGAAGGGAATGATGAGAGCGGTCTCGGCGGGTAAGGTGGCGCTGAAGTACAGGTACAGGGCGGCCCCCAGTCCCGCCAGGGACTGCCAGAAATATTTCCAGCGCGCCGGCAGACCCCGGGAATTCTTGCGCACCACCTTGCGGTAGTCGTCCACCCAGCCGACGGCGCCGAAGGCGAAAGTCACCGCCATCACCACCCACACGAAGCGGTTGCTGAGATCCGACCACAACAGCGTGGCGACGAAGATCGCCATCAGAATGAGCGCGCCGCCCATGGTGGGGGTACCGGACTTGCTGAGGTGGCTCTGGGGGCCATCGCTGCGCACCGCCTGGCCAATCTGCAGGCTGTTGAGGGTGCGGATCATCCAGGGCCCCAGCAACAGGGAGATGCCCAGGGCGGTGAGCACCCCGAGGATGGCCCTCAGGGTGAGATAGCGGAACACCCCGAAAACGCTCAGGTACTGGGACAGCCATTCGGCAAGCCAGAGTAGCATCAGTGGCGCTCCTCAGTGATGAGATTGACAATATCTTCCATACCCGAGCTGCGCGAGCCCTTGACCAGCACCGTGGTGTCGCTGTCGAGGGTTGCCGCCAACTCCGCCGCCAGCTCGGCCTTGCTGGCGGCGATGCGCGCCCCGGCGCCAAAACCCTGGGCGATGCTGGTGGCGTGGCGGCCGATGGCCCACAGTTCGTCGATGCCTTTTTGGCGGGCGTGAAAGCCCACTTCCCGGTGCATCTGGCCGGCGCCGATGCCCAGCTCCGCCATGTCGCCGAGCACCGCGACCCGCCGTCCAGGTCGCGCGGACAGCACATCGAGGGCGGCCTTCACGGAGCCGGGATTGGCGTTATAGGTGTCGTCCAGCACCCGGCAGCCGGCGCGGCCCGCCAGCTCCTGCATGCGTCCCTTGACGGGCTTGAGGCTGGCCAGCCCCGCCGCCACGGCGTCGAGGGGGGCGCCAGCGGCCATGGCGCAAGCCGCAGCCGCCAGGGCGTTGGCCACATTGTGCAGCCCCGGCAGGGGCAGCTCGATGGCTTGCTCGCCCTCCGGCGTGCACAGCAGGAAACGGCTGGCGGTACCCTGCAAGTCCTCCACCCGGTCGGCGAAGAAGCTGGCGGCGCGGTCCACCAGGGAGAAGTCCCAGATACGGTCGCAGGACACCTTGTTGCGCCACTTGCGGGCCCAGCGCTCGTCGCGGTTGATCACCGCCACGCCGGAGGCGGGCAGGCTGTTGTAAATGTCGCTCTTGGTGTCGGCGATCACTTCGAGACTG